>DAOVZP010000369.1 GCA_030635045.1 Bacteroidota bacterium
ATAATTTGCATGGGAACATCAGAGAAAAAAAGAAGAAGGATCAATTACATAGTCCGGTTCTGGGTCATTTATCTCTTCAGCATAGTGCTGGCATTTCTGATCTTTTTTGGCATCTCACAGAGCTGGTTCGGGTACATGCCTTCCTTTGAAGAGCTGGAAAACCCGGAGCGCAACCTTGCCTCGGAAGTTTATTCATCTGATAGTTATCTCCTTGGCACTTATTATATTGAGAATCGCTCCGACATACACTTCAACGACCTCCCACCGCATCTTGTACAGGCTTTGTTAGCCACCGAAGACGTTCGCTTCAGGGACCATGCCGGTGTCGATGTCAAGGCCCTGGGGCGTGTAGCCTACGGCCTCGTAACAGGAAATTATTCGGGTGGAGGCAGCACCCTCACACAGCAACTTGCCAAGAATCTTTTTCCCAGGGGCAACCTGACCAAATGGCAATTGGTAGGACGAAAGCTCAAAGAATGGGTCACAGCTATCAAACTTGAAAAGAACTACAGCAAGGAGGAGATCATGGCCATGTACCTGAATACGGTCAGCTACGGCCATCATGCTTTTGGGATCAAATCAGCATCACGCACATTTTTTAATAAATCCGTTGATTCCCTGAACCTGCAGGAGTCGGCAATGCTTGTCGGCGTGGTGAATGCCCCAACCTGGTATAGCCCTGTACGTAATCCGGAGAGGGCACTGAACAGGAGGAACCTGGTGCTGGCTCAGATGCTCAAGTATGACTTTATCACTGACTCCATTTATGATACCGTATCACGTATTCCTATCGACATGTCGAATTTTAACATTCAGGATCATACCTCCGGCATGGCACGTTACTTCAGGGAATATCTCAGGTCAGAGATGAAAGACTGGTGTGAGCATCATTATCGTCCTGACGGGACACCCTATAACCTGTATAAAGACGGCCTGAGGATATACACTACTATCGACTCACGCATGCAGCGATATGCTGAAGAAGCTATGATGGAGCATCTTGGCAGTGACCTTCAGCCATCGTTTTATAAGCATTGGGAAGGATATACCTGGGCACCCTTTGTATTTGAAAAAGATGTTATCGACGATCAAATCGAGAAGCTCTTGAAACAGGCAATGCGTCGCTCGGAACGTTATCGCAAGATGAATGCGGCCGGTATAGCTCTTGATTCCATTGAACTGGTGTTCAACATCCCTGCTCAAATGAATGTATTTTCCTGGAACGGGCCTATCGATACCCTGATGACACCTATGGATTCCATCCGTTATTACAAACATATTCTGCAGGCCGGACTGCTCTCGCTGGAACCCAATACCGGTGAAGTGAAAGCCTATGTTGGAGGGATCGATTACCTGTACTTCAAATATGACCATGCTACGATGGGCAGGAGGCAGGTAGGATCTACATTCAAACCATTTCTTTATACCCTGGCCATGCAGGAAGGCGAATTTTCTCCCTGCTATGAAGTTGCTAACATCCAATACACCGTGGACCTGCCAACAGGTGACATCTGGGCACCCAGGAACTCTGACCCTGACCGGGTCGGGGAAATGGTAACCCTGAAATGGGCGCTGGCAAACTCAAACAACTGGATATCCGCATTCCTGATGAGGCGGTATTCACCACTTTCGGTGATCAAAATGGCACGGAATATGGGAGTGAAGAGCAGCATCGACCCTGTGCCTTCCATTGCCCTGGGATCCTGTGACCTAAGCCTTTATGAGATGGTGGGGGCCATGAATACCTTCGCCAGTAAGGGGATGTATGTGAAACCTTTATTCATTACCAGGATAGAAGATAAAAATGGCAATGTGATCGAATCTTTTGTGCCGGAACGCAAGGAGGCCATGAGTGAGGAAACTGCCTTTATGATGCTCGAATTAATGAAGGGTGTGGTTGAATCCGGTACCGGGATCAGGTTAAGGCTGACGTATGGATACAATAATCCTGTTGCAGGCAAAACCGGGACTACACAGAACCAGTCGGACGGATGGTTTATGGGCATCGTCCCTGAGCTAACTACAGGTATTTGGGTGGGCTGCGAAGACCGCAGTGCCCACTTCCGGACCATCACCCTCGGACAGGGAGCCAACATGGCCCTTCCGATCTGGGCAAAATATATGCAGAAAGTTTATGATGACCCCTACCTGAATTATTTTAGGGGAGACGATTTTGAAAGGCCTCTTAAAGAACTATCTGTTGAATTGGATTGTGACAAGTATGGCTCCAACGAAAATCCGGTGGAAGAAGATATCGACATCATTGAATTTTAATATCCTGCAGACTTCAGAATATGATTATAAAATATCCAAAAGAGTTATTAGAGAAGCTTAAAAGGTACCCATCTAAGGCCGTTATTTGGATCAGCCTGCTGATCATATTCGTGATAAATATGCAGTACCAAAACTGGGATCGTGAAAATAAGATCATCGCCTCGGATGTGAACCATTATTATGCATATCTGCCAATGGTATTCATCTATAATGATCTTGATATGGATTTCATCAGACAGGGGGGAGAACGAATGAGCAAGCACTATTGGCCCATTGTCACCGTAAAAGGAAAACGGGCTGTAATGGTAACCATGGGGCTGGCTTACCTCTATTCACCGTTTTTTCTGGCCGGTCATGGCATTGCCCAGCTAACACCATATGCCAACGATGAGTTTTCACCACCCTATAAGATTGCCTTGATATTAAGTTGTCTTTTTTATTTTACAATTGGATTGATCTTTCTTCGAAAGGTATTGAGAAGATATTATTCAG
>DAOVZP010000073.1 GCA_030635045.1 Bacteroidota bacterium
ATTATTGCGGACAATATAGATGCCTTGCCAACCTTCCTGACCGGCTAACAAAAGTCCTCCGCCATAGACATTGTCAGCACTGCAAATATTACCAGTAACTACATTCCTCTCAAAAACAGTCGTTTCTTTCATTCCCCAATTAACAGTGCCTGAAGCGTGGAATGGTGACGTGGCAGTGTTATCGCTGATCAGGTTATCACGAATTATAAGATAATCACCGACTTCACCATAAGCCACGATAGCTGCTCCGCTCGTAGCAGTATCACCGCTTACGCTAATATTATTATTGATGATTTTGTTATTTTGAATTTTGGCGCCCGAGAATACCACTTGAATTCCTCCACCGACTTTCCATAATATTCCTCAAAACGTTCGCGGGAGCCCATTTGTGCGATAAAATAGCGTAGCCGCTGATCCATGGTCTGCTGAATTTGCGTATCCGTAATCATAACAGAATCAATCTCTGCCTGGTTTAGCAGAAGCTTTTGAAACAAGATGTTTTCCAGCATCTGGCACCGGACAGATGTGCCTCCTCCTATGATACCGCTTTGCATACGATATTGATAGTATTGGTTCTCAATATCGGATTCAAGTATGATGTTTTGCCCGACAATAGCCACTACCTGGTCGATGATTTTTTCTTCCTGTGCATTGATGCTTGCAGAAAACGACAGGATGAGAAGGATGATTACCAGGGTACGGACTTTCATGTTTTTAGCTTCAATGTATGTATCTATAAACAGATATCAAACAGGTTTTATTGTACATTTAATATATCTCAACCTGATTATGCTTAATGGCATCTTCAAGCACCGTCTGCCGCATGTTTTTGATCAGGTTATTCTTCCTTTTGTTCAGTATCATCTTTCTCAGTTCATCTTCCAGAAAATGAATGGGAGGCACGCTGTCAGCAGGTTTATAATCCTTCACATAGATCATATAGATAAAGACCGAATCCCTGACTTCCAGGTATCGCCTGTTGGTATTAAAATCCCTGAAAGAATATGTTGGTACCGGAACTGTCTCCATCATCTGATCCAGATCAATCCAGTGGTCTTCCGAGAGGCTGAATGATTCAGCATACTTACTGCTATACAGGGCCAGTGAATCCTTTTCTTCCGGGATTTCAGACCTGATATACTGCCGGAATTTTTGTATGGCCGGTGAGTCTTGGTGCAGAACAAGATATTGCATATTCAGGATATCATCTTTCAGAAGAAAATTGTTTTTATGTTGATCATAATATTCTGTAACAGCTTCGAATGAGATATTGGTATCCAGGTCCTGCCTTACCAGCATTTTCTCATATTCAAAGATCACCAGGCTATTTTGGTATTCTTCAAGTTGTGAAGAAAAATCCTTGTACTCATCCGGGAGGTTTTCCTCTGCTTTTTTAAGGATAAGCTCCCTGTCGACCCAGTTCTGAATAAATCGCCTTACCATAGTGAGGCTGTCGTGAACTGATGTTCCGCGAGGGACAAGCCCGTCCAACTCGGAAACGTACAGGTATTTATCATATACCCTGACCAGTACATCGCCCGATCCTGTATTCCCGGAGGGTCTGCATGCAAACAGCACAGCCGGGAGCACCAGTAAGACAAACATGCGAAATGCCGGCCTATTCAATATCTTCCAATACCTCCTCATTTATAGTAACAGGGTATTTTTCTTTCAATGAATTAATCCACTCTTCTTCCAGGTAATTCTGATAATTCGATGTAATGAGGCCTCTTGCTTCATCAAGTGTTTTTTGTTCAGGTTCCCTGATATTATAGACCACTGCAAATATGATGGTATTTTCATTATGTGATCTGCCATCATACAGCTCGTTGAAATCTGTGAGTGGTGCCGCCAAAGACTGGCCTTCCTTCCACTCCATTTTATCGATAAAGCTGTTGGCGCCTCTTGCATACACACCCTTTTCGATAATTACCTTAGCAAGGGTGTCAATTCCGGCCTCTGTCAGGCTTTTTTTCCTGCCTATGGCCCTTGTGATCATCTGCCTGATCTCTTTTTCCAGCGACGGATCATTCAGGATGATGATATGAGCTTCCAACCTTTCACCCCACATATAATTGTCAGATGTATTGTTATAAAACTCCTTAAGGCCAATGGTGTCTTTTACTGCTTTGCTCCATACCCTTTCATCCGTAAGATTAAAGAGCAGGATGCCGTCGCGGTATTCATTCATCAGCAGTCTGAACTCAGGATATTCGTCTTCCAGCTGTCTGTCTTTCAGATTTATGCACAGATCATTCACGTATTCATGGTACTGATTATAAAAGAAAGTTTCCCTGCCTGCTGTACCTCGCCGCTGCTGTTTTTTCTCCAGGAACAGGGCAAAGTCATGCTGACTGTATTTCTGTTTGCCAAGTTGTAATATCTTTTTATTCATATCAGCCACCTTGTCAGCACTCCATTCACCGGCATAAAAGGAAGAGTCGATGGCCTGTAAAAGCTCTTGAAGGTTTTCGGGGTACTCTCTGAAATTATTTTCAGTCTTGATACGGTTGATGACTGTTTCCCTGCTTTTTTTCGCACGGGTATCTCTTGTCATCCTACGCTTCAGTTCCAACACTTCAACTTTATAATCTACGGGACCTTGTCTTTCAATTAATTTCAGGATATGCCAACCGAAAGATGTCAGCAGGGGCTCTGATATCCCGCCTGTATCCGGAATATTGGAAACAGCGACAATGAATTCCGGCACCATTCTGTTGGATCCGAAGCGGGGAAGGACACCACCTTTATCTTTAGATCCACGATCATCAGAATATTCCAGTACCAGTTCTTCAAAGACTTCCCCATTCATCATCCGCTGATAAAGCTCATTGATTTCCAGTTCTTTTCTGGCCGAATCCAGTGCAGTTGCATTTTTAGGCATTGAAAGATACAGATGTGCAACCGTTGCTTTGCCCAGGGCTGCTCTTTTATCTGTAACCTTTATCAGGTGGTAACCATAGGCAGTACGAAGTGGCATTGAAATGTCACCAACTGCAGTATTATAGGCCCCTTCCTCAAAAGGATACACCATATCGAATACGGTAAAATATCCGAGGTCTCCGCCATTTCCCTTTCTTGCAGGGGCTTGCCCCTGTGCTTCGCGATTGCGGGCTGAAGGATCATCTGAGACCTCCGATGCAAGCATGGCAAAGTCTTCTCCGGCAAGGATTCGTGTTCTTACTTCCATGATCTTATTGTAAGCTTCCAGTGTATCGGCCGGAAGGGCATTCTCATCGACTTTGATCAGAATGTGGCTGGCCCTGATATCATAATTCAGCCTTTCATAGGCTTCCAGTAGCAACTCATCGGTTACCTCCTGGTCATTGAAATACGGCTCTGCCAGTTGTTTCCTGTAACCTGCCAGTTCATTTACAAATGCTTTGGCCGTATCCATGCCAAAGTCACGGGCTTCTTTTACCTTCAGCCTGAAATTAATATACAATCCCAGGTATTCTTTCATTGATTTCTTATCAGACAGGTCAGTGTCTACATTATTCTTCCTGTATACATTCAGAAATTCTGATACACTGATCTTTTCATCACCGATGGTGATAAGAACGCGATTATCTTCTTGCTGTGCGAAGGAAGATAATGTGATAAACACTGCGAGGATAACAGGCAATATTTTCATTAAAAGTCTTTTCATCATTTGATACTACTTATTATTTAAGGTTTAAAATTATGTGCTGTAGTTTGGAGCTTCTTTGGTAATGGTGACGTCATGCGGATGACTTTCCACAACGCCAGCCGGGGTCACTCTTATAAAACGGGCTTTCCATAATGCGGCAATGCTAGCGGCACCAGAATATCCCATGCCTGCCCTGAGGCCGCCAACCATCTGGTGTATCACCTCTGACAACATGCCTTTGTAAGGCACCCGTCCAACGATGCCTTCAGGTACAAGTTTTTTGATATCATCTTCAGCATCCTGGTAGTATCGGTCTTTGGAACCTTTCTGCATTGCTTCAATAGACCCCATGCCACGATACGATTTATATTTCCTGCTCTCGAAGATGATGGTTTCACCCGGTGATTCATCCACACCGGCGAAGAGTGAGCCTGCCATCACAGTGCTTGCTCCTGCCACGAGGGCTTTTACGATGTCTCCCGTATACCGGATCCCTCCGTCGGCGATCACCGGGATACCACTTCCCTTTAATTCTTTTGCAACATTATAGACCGCACTCAACTGTGGAACACCAACGCCGGCGATGACCCTCGTCGTACAGATCGACCCGGGCCCAATCCCTACCTTCACCGCATCGGCACCAGCCTCCTTAAGGTCCCGTGCTGCCTGTTCAGTGGCAATATTGCCCACCACGAGGTCGATAGATGAAAATTTGGATTTAATAAGTTTTGTCATGTTGATCACACCCTGTGTATGTCCGTGAGCGGTATCGATCACGATGGCATCGACACCCGCATCAACAAGAGCTTCGGCACGCTCAGTAGTATTATAGGTAATACCGACAGCAGCAGCAGCACGCAGCCGGCCACGCTCATCCTTAAAGGCATTCGGGCGTAACTTGATCTTTATAATATCCTTGTAGGTGATCAGTCCGACAAGTCGGTTATTCTTATCAACAACAGGCAATTTCTCAATCCTGTATTGCTGTAATATGTCTGCTGCTTTTTTAAAATCAATGAATTCTGTTACAGTAATGAGATTATCACGCGTCATTAACTCAACCACCGGCCGTTCGGAGTTATCTTCAAAGCGCAAATCCCTGTTGGTCAAGATACCAACGAGCTCCCTTTTATTGTTTATAACCGGGAACCCGCCAATATTATATTCCTGCATAAGACCTCTTGCATCTTTCACCAATGCATCTTCATCAAGGGTAATGGGATCGAGGATCCTACCGTTTTCTGCCCGTTTGACCTTCCTTACCTCGTTGGCCTGATCCTCTATGCTCATGTTTTTATGAAGAACGCCAATGCCTCCCTCCTGGGCAATGGCAATGGCCATTTTTGCATCAGTAACTGTATCCATGGCAGCGGATACAATCGGAATGTTGAGTTGGATATTCCTGGAAAAATATGTGGAGATATCCACCTCCCTGGGAAGCACTTCAGAATATGCCGGCAATACCAGCACATCATCATAAGTCAGACTGTCAACGGCAAACTTTTCAAAACCTGAATCCATAGCGTGGTGTTTTTGACCTGCAAAGGTATTAAAAAATGGCAAATCAGTGAGACTTTAATTTTGAGAAACAAAATTATTAAGTCGAACTGATCCTGAGCGTAGTCGAAGGATCTCAAGGTTTATATTTTTCACCGTTTTCGGGTTATTGAGACAGCCTCATCTCATCATTGTTTAAGAAGTAATACAGGAAAAACCAAAGAAAACGGATCACCTGATGAGTACAAAAGAGGATTTCAGCGTGCCGGAATCTCCACCCTCAGATGCATAGGTGATAATGCATACATAAACTCCGGAAGGTGCTGGTTTTCCCTTATGCTGCCCATCCCATCCCAGGCCAAATTCGCGGCTGGTGAATAGCAATTGTCCCCAGCGGTTATACACAGCAAGTCGATAGTCTCTGAAATCTGTGAAAACGCCAACAGGTTTATACACCGGATTTCTCCCTTCGGGAGTGAATGCATTGGGAAGATACAGGCTGGGCGTATACTCAATATAAATTTCATTTGACCAGCTATAAAGGTTGAATGTGCCATTTTCCAGAGCCCTGACCTGGTACGCCAGAAGGCTGATCTCCCCGCTAAGGGCAGATATGTCATCCGTCCAGGTAAAAGTGGAGTTATCGGTGTCACCAATCTTTTCAGGTGTCCCGCCATCGTTGACAGTCCTGTATATTTCGTATCCGGATACACCAGTGGGCCAGCCCTGAAAAGCATTCCAACTGAGTTCATTTATCCCTGAAGATTCCTTTTCACCGGCTAGTAAAATGGTTCTCATAAGAGATGAAGGCAAAACTTCATTTCCGCAACTATCAACCAACTCCGATCGGTAATAATAGCTTTGACTATTGACCTCTGCTGATTCATCATCATAGTAAACAACTGCTTGTCCGGATAATTCCAGTTCTGTAATCAGGTCGAAAGGACCGCTTGCTGATGCTGATCTGTAGAGATTGAGTTGCGGGACATAGGCATAAGTGTCGGGCAGCAATGATAAGGTGACTAGTTCATTGTTGAAGACAGAGGCGTTTTCCAATTTATTGTCCTGTGGCTGCTTGTATTGCCAGGTCGTAAGTTCGCGTATGCAGGATGAAGAGGTAACCAGGTCTCCACTGCTGAAAGCCCTGATAAAATACCGATAAGCATGATCCGGCTCAAGGCCTTCATGCATGAATGCAGTAATGCCGGATGGCATGGTGGCCAGTATTCCGAAAGGACCTCCGTCAACACTTAAATATATCCTGTAAGCCTGGAGCGCCGGTGACACACTGATGTACTCAGTCCAGCTCAGGGTATTGTTCATGGTACAGGGATCAAAAATAACATCATGCAGCAGGATTGTCCGTTGGGGAAGATCATAACTCCCGGGACTGATATTTCCGCAGGTATCGAAAGCGGCGAGCGCATAGGAACGGTTCTGCAAACAGGGATCAAATGAAGGGTCAGCATAACTTGTATTATCAATACCAAAAACAAAGGCCAGCGTATCATTGATATCATCCAGAACGTGATAGACGACATATCCACCGGCATCACCGGCAGGGCTTGCACTCCAGCCAAGCAGTACCTCTCCGGTGAAGGGGTTGATGCTCACCGAATCAAGTACAGGCATGGGTGGTGGGGTAATGTCCTCAAAAACAGCAGAAAAAATATTAGATACTGATATGCAGCCTTCATCATTCCCAATCTCAATCTTGAAATACAAAGTGTCCCTGCACACTGCTACGGGGATTTCGAAATGGGTATTCATGGTAGAATCCACAAAGTTGAAGCCTGAAAAGGGGTTGTGCATCCAGATATGGTAATACTCCTTCGATCCCGGCAATAGTGGTACATGCATTGCATTCCAGTCAAGTACTGCCAGGTAGGGATCTGTATTGTTCACGGTCAGGTGCATGGTGTTGAGCGTATCTGAAATTATATCAGGTAAGGCATTTTGGTTGGTGGCTATATAATACAGGTTCTGTTGCTGGTTGGCTGATGTCGGGCTATGGACATAGCTTGTAACATTGTAAAAAGTGATTACCTCTATTAATTGAAAAATATCCGGATTGGATACAGTTGTGTGATAAATATCATAAGACACAAAAGCATCTTCATCCACGGGTGAATGCCAGCTCAGCCTGACATCCCCGCCATCCATTACCTCAATACATTTAAAAAAATGCACAGCCTGTGGCCTTGCCGACAAGGCACGGAACAGGATTGTGAATATGATGAGGAGACGTTTCTTCATTTTCTTTTTAACGTATAATGCAAA
>DAOVZP010000324.1 GCA_030635045.1 Bacteroidota bacterium
AACATACCATTCCCTTTTCCGGGATGTAAAGCGCCAGAAGTGTTTTCTTAAGGCTGTGATCGAGCCGGAGATTACCAATGCTATTGAAAACAATGACGGAAGCCTTGACGATGAAGACTTCAGGAAGATAAGAAGCTATTATGGTTTTGGTGTACCGGCTATCGTTGGCGAAGGCTTTTGTACCCTCAGGGGAAAACGCATGAGTAAGAGAGAAAGGCTTGCCAATACCTGCCAGGGGGCCCTTACGGGTTTGTATGATGATTTCTTTGACAAGACTCATCTCGATCTTGATGATATCAGAAAGATAATGGACAGGCCCTATGGATATGAAGCCTCATCCTCCCTGGAAAAGTTATTTGTCCGTTTCCTGGAGAAAGTTCACGAAAACCTTTATGATAAAGCCTTTTTTACCAGCAGCTTCGACCAGGTCTTCAACGCCCAGGTTGACAGCAATAAGCAAGTATCCGAAGATCTTTCAACAGAGTTGCTTAAGGAGGTCACCTTCCGGAAAGGAGGCAATTCCCTGCTGTTTTACAGAAGCGTATTTGAGCATGAATTGCGGAGCGGGGAAGAACCTGCCCTTTTTAATGCCGGTGGGCTGATGCAGCTGGGAAACGACATTTTTGATGTATATAAAGACGAAAACCAGAATGTGCAGACCCTTGTAACAACATGTGGGCAAATCGATCAGCTAAGGGAAATATTCTCAGGGCAATTAAAGAAAACCATTTCGCTTATAAAACAAACAGACTTTGATAAACATGATATCCAAACCTACCTGCAAAAATTAATATTGGGGATATCCAGATGCTATGTGTGTATGGATCAACTTGAACGCTTGCAGAAGAAGACCGGTGGACGGTTTATTCCATCAGAATACAGCCGTAAAGAACTTATCTGTGACATGGAAAAGCCCGGGAATATCCTCAGGTCCCTGAGATATTTTACCGCTTACGATTTTTGATCATTCCGAAAAAACAGGCAACTGTCGCCATAGCTTAAAAACCTGAAGCCATTATCAAGTGCATACTGGTAGGCATCTCTCCATTTCTCGCCTGCAAAAGCGGCTACTAAAAGCAGCAGGGTACTCCTTGGCATATGAAAGTTTGTTGCCAGGATATCTACGATCCTGAATTGGTATGATGGAATTATGATCAGGCTTGTTGAGCCACTTATTTCGCCCTTACCGCTTGTTTTCATATGCTGCAGGACATTATTCAGGGCTTCGTCCTTAGAAACCCGGTCTTGCTTTCCATCGTAGGGTTGCCATTGCTTTACAGAAAAATCAGCACCGGGATTTTGTGTAAGCAGGCTTCCAAACCAGTAAAGGCTTTCGAGTGTACGCATGGAGGTGGTCCCGACTGCCGTTACAGCACCTTTGTTCCTTATCAGAGCTTCTACCAGCTTTCGGCTGATAATGATCTGCTCGTTATGCATTTCATGATCACGGATATCATCATGGCTTACCGGTTTAAAGGTCCCGGCACTTACATGCAGGGTAACATGCTCAATGTCGATTTTTTTACGCCTTATGGAGTTTAGTACCTCTTCTGTAAAATGCAGCCCTGCCGTGGGCGCGGCCACAGAGCCATCCTGCCGGGCATATATGGTCTGATACCTGTCAACATCATCATCTTCAGCATCGCGCTCAATGTAGGGTGGCAAAGGAACCCGTCCTGCTGCTTCCAGGACACCGGCAAATGATATTGCGGCCTGATCCCAGCTGAACTGAACCAGAAAGACACCATCTTTTTCCCCAATTCTCTCTGCTTCGAAATTTACCTCACCATCAGCAGTTTTCAACTCAATGCTCAGCTTGCCTGAGCGCCATTTCTTTGCATTGCCGATCAGGCATTTCCATGTGACCGGAGAAGCTGCCTCAAATGCCTGTGAAATCTCCGGTGAAGGCAATACCGGCTCCAGGCAAAATACCTCAATGCGCGCTCCGGTATCTTTAAAGAAGACCAGACGTGCACGGATCACGCGGGTATCGTTAAACACCATCATACCACCTTCTGGCAGGTATCCGGGAAGATTATAAAAAATATCATCGCCGGGGATACCGTCCTGCATCACCAGAATCCGGGATTGATCGCGCTGATCTACCGGGTATTCTGCAATGCGATCCTGTGGCAGATCGTAAGTATACGCATCCATGCTTATCTTATTCACTTGCCCCATCAATCCATATCTTTTAAGAATTGTGAAACATGCCCGTAAAACTCCTCCGGGGCATCGGCATGTACCCAATGTGTACCTTCCTCGATCGTAACCAGGTCCATATTGTGAAAATTCTTCTTCATTGCCGGGATGTCTTCTTCGATGATGTAAGAAGATTTCCCTCCCCTGATAAACAAAACAGGCTTATTAAATACTGTTGAATAAAAAACGCCGTCATACATGGATTCGAGGTTTAGGTCGATGGCGTCGAGGTTGATCCTCCAGCCGAGCAGGTCTTTTTCTTTCCGGAACAGGTTCTTCATCAGGAATTGTATGATACGCGGGCTGTCAATCATACCTGCCAGATGGGTTTGCACCTCATTGCGGGATTTAACCGTTGTAAAATCAACTGACTTCATGGCATCGATAAGCCCACGGTGGTGCGTATGGGCAAAATAGGTGCGCATGCTGGTATCCACCACAATGAGTGCGCTGACATCATCCGGATTTTCAAGGGTGAAGCGCATAGCCACCTTTCCACCCATGGAGTGCCCCAGGATTACCGGCATTTCGATCTGTTGTTGCTCGATAAATTCGACAAGGTCATCGACAAGGGCATAATAATTTAAGGCATAATGATGAGGGGAGCTCCCATGGTTGCGCTGATCAGGGATATACACCTCGAACCCAAGTTCAGCAACACGCTTGCCAAAGCTTACCCAGTTATCGGAGATCCCGAAGATCCCGTGCAGGATGATCAGTGGTTTTCCTTCCCCAAATTTTCTGAAATGAAGATCCATGCTGCAAAATTAATAAATTGGTTGAGGATGAGAAATTGTCACATCAGTTATC
>DAOVZP010000134.1 GCA_030635045.1 Bacteroidota bacterium
CAGGCTTTTGTCCATCGCAAAGGATAAACGATATGATTTCAGATGGCATGATATACCAATCAGGCTGATATTAAAATCCTGCGCTGCTTGTAAGGTTTGTTTCCTTTTTGCCATCTGTATCTAGTGAGATATAAAAATACAGATTTAATTTACAATTCAGTCTTTACAATTTATTATTTGCAACGTGAAGTAGATTTGAAGATCAAATCTATTCCATCGAAAAATACATTATATATTGTAAAAACAGAATACAGAATTGTAAATCAACGCGTTCTAAAAAGGTATAAGATATCACTCTGGTATTAACGCGTTGCAGGCTTTCTCAGCTGCGATCTTTTCGGCTCCCTTGATGGAAAAATCAATGCCTCGGCTAACGGGTTTGTTATCCACATAAGCTTCAACCTCATATTGGTGATAGTTCTTTTCACCTTTTTCACTGACCACCCTGAAATCCACTTCCTTTTTTTCTTTCTGTGCCCATTCAATGAGTTTGCTCTTGAAGTTGGTGTCGAGATGCTCCAGCGTGTCAATGTCGATATGGATATTAATGATGCGTTTAATTATGATCTTCCGGGTATATTTATATCCCTTATCAAGATACAGGGCCCCGATAAATGCTTCAAAGGCATCTCCTCCCATCGATTTTGCTGAGCTTTTGGTATCCAGGCTTGATTCTATAAGCTTATTGATGCCTAATTTCCTGCTTAATTTTTCAAGGTTGGAACGGCAAACGATCTTTGAACGCATTTCGGTAAGAAAGCCTTCGCCCTTATAGGGGAATTTTTTAAACAGGTATTCAGCGATCACAGAACCCAGAATGGCATCGCCAAGGTATTCAAGGCGCTCATTATTTATTTTGACGCCATTAACATCCTTATTAACTGATTTATGCCTGAAGGCAAGC
The DNA here is from genome assembly GCA_030635045.1 of Bacteroidota bacterium. Classification (GTDB taxonomy): domain Bacteria; phylum Bacteroidota; class Bacteroidia; order Bacteroidales; family B18-G4; genus B18-G4. The sequence goes on from DAOVZP010000134.1 coordinate 905, forward strand.
CTGTATAAGTGGAGGTTTCCGGGGTGAAAACCAAAAATATTCTTAATAGACCGGTGAAGGTCTTTAGCTGTTGGTGAGTGGGATGAAGATTTTTTGAGAAAGCTCAAAATATGTTTACTTCTCGAACTTCTTAAAGATCAGTGAAACATTATGTCCTCCAAAACCGAAAGTGTTCGACAATGCGGCATTGATAACCCTTTCCTGTGCATTGTGATAAGTAAAATTCAGTTTGTTATCAATATCCGGATCATCAGTGAAATGATTGATGGTAGGAGGAATTACATTATTTTGAATTGCCAGAATGGTGGCAATGGCTTCAACAGCCCCGGCTGCACCCAGCAGGTGGCCGGTCATCGACTTGGTGGAATTGATGTTGATCTTGTATGCATGATCACCGAATGCAGTTTTAATGGCAAGCGGTTCTGAAATGTCACCAAGCGGAGTGGAGGTACCATGTGTATTTATATGGTCAATATCTTCAGGGTTCATTTCAGCATCTTCCAGTGCAGCTTGCATCGAAAGGCTTGCTCCCAATCCTTCAGGATGTGGGGAGGTCATATGGTAAGCATCAGCTGAGAGCCCTGCACCGGCAACTTCAGCATAGATTTTTGCACCTCTTTTGATGGCATGTTCATATTCTTCAAAAAAGATAGCACAACCGCCTTCCCCAAGAACAAAACCATCACGGTCTTTGTCAAATGGACGAGACCCTGTTTTAGGATCATCGTTCCTGGTGGAAATAGCATGCATGGCATTAAAGCCGCCAACACCACCCTCGATGATGGATGCTTCAGATCCGCCTGTTACAAACATATCTGCTTTACCCAAACGGATATAGTTAAATGCATCGGCTAATGAGTTTGCAGATGACGCACACGCTGAAACGGTAGCATAGTTAGGCCCCCTGAAACCAAATTTAATGGAGATGTGGCCTGCTGCTATATCAGCTATCATCTTGGGAATGAAGAAAGGATTGTATCGCGGAACGCCGCTACCCAAAGCCCATCCTCTGACTTCCTCCTGAAAGGTTGTTATCCCACCAATGCCGGACGCCCATATTACACCAACACGGTTTTTGTTGATCTTATCAAGGTCAACCCCCGAATCAACAACCGCCTGTTCTGCCGCCACAAGGCCATATTGTGCGTAAGGATCATATTTACGCGCTTCCTTACGGTCGAAATAATCAAGGGCATTGAATCCCTTAACCTCGCAGGCAAATTTAGTTTTAAACTCGCTGGCATCGAAATGGGTAATATCATCAGCACTGCTGACCCCGTTAACCATCCCGTTCCAGGTTTCCTCAACGGTATTGCCTAATGGGGTCAGGGCTCCGATACCTGTTACAACTACTCTTTTCAGCTCCATGCAGCAGGGTATAAGTTCTTATTTGGCGTTGTCTTCAATATATTTTACAGCATCTCCAACAGATCCGATCTTTTCAGCCTGATCATCAGGGATAGCAATATTGAATTCTTTTTCGAATTCCATGATCAACTCAACGGTATCGAGTGAATCAGCACCAAGGTCGTTGGTGAAGCTAGCTTCATTAGTCACTTCATTCTCGTCAACTCCGAGTTTGTCAACGATGATCGATTTTACTCTTGTTGCAATGTCAGACATATCTTTAAAATTTTGGTTATACAAGGCCACAAAGAAAGCAATTTTAACGAGAAAAACCAAAAGAAAAGTAATAATTTTGATATTTTATATTTATAAAACACATGATACCAGGTATTTACATGAAAGCCTGAATTTAGGGCTATTTTGTTTACCCTTAAAATAGAAAATGTAACTTTGGATGAGAAATAATCCGCTTGTTCTATTTCAAATTATACACGCATGAAAAGGATCGCTATTTTTGCTTCCGGCAGTGGAAGTAACGCACAAAAGATCATTGAATATTTTGCTGAGGCGGAAAACACTGAAGTTTCTCTTGTATTATCCAACAATGAAAATGCCTTCGTTTTAGAGCGTGCTTCATCCCTGAATATTCCGGCCTATGTGTTTGACAGGCAATTGTTTTACGAGACTGAGCAGGTGCATGATATCCTGCGCGACATCGGGATAGATTTTATTGTTCTGGCCGGTTTTATGTGGTTGGTCCCGCAAAATATCCTTTCACATTGGGCAGGCCGTATCATAAATATCCACCCCGCCCTGCTTCCGAAATTCGGAGGTAAGGGAATGTATGGAGACAAGGTACATAAGGCAGTGATCGATGCGGGGGAAAAAGAAACAGGGATCACTATCCACTATGTTAATGAAAAATATGATGAGGGAGAGATCATCTTCCAGGAAGCCTTTAAGATCCTTCCCAAAGATACTCCGGAAAGTATTGCTGAAAAGATCCATGTCCTGGAGCATAAACACTTTCCGGCAGTGATCGGGCAATTAGTGGATAAACTTGATCAGGAGTGAGCAGCTCAGTACTTATTACGGCTAATGACCTTTGACCTTTCTTTCCTGATCTTCTTTCTCATTCTGTAACCCTCCGGTTCATAACCAAGGCTGATCAGCAAGCCAATCCTCCTGTTTTTTGGTATATCAAGGAGTTTTTGAATGGCTTTTTCATTGAACCATCCCAGCATGCAGGTGCCAAGGCCTTCTTCGGTGGCTTGCAGACAAAAATGTTCAGAAGCAATACCGATATCAATAAGAGGATATTCCTTGTTTTTGATCCTGCCGCCTATAGTTGGCACAAATGGTGATTTTTCCATTGTAATAACAATGATCACAGGTGCCTGCTCTACAAACTTATTGAATGCTGCAAATTTATTCCAGGTTTCCCTTGCCACCTTCTTGACCAGTGCAGGTTCATCAACCACAATGAACTTCCAGGGCTGAGCATTGCATGCCGAGGGTGACATGAGTGCTGCCTCCAGGCAACGGTCCAGTTTTTCTTTCTCTACAGCTTTGTCGGAGTAACGGCGTACACTCTGCCGCTGCATGATCAGGTCAATGAGTTTAGTCATTTTTGATCCGTTTGTTAATGGCTTCTGTCTCTTGCTCAAAGCCCGGTTTCCCAAGCAATGCGAACATGTTTTTCTTGTATGCTTCAACTCCCGGTTGGTCAAAGGGGTTTACACCGAGGATATATCCGCTTACGGCACAGCTCATTTCAAAGAAATAGATCAGTTGTCCGAGGTAATATTCATTCACTTCAGGGATGCTGAGCCTGATATTCGGTACACCGCCATCGACATGGGCGATGAGTGTTCCAAGCTCGGCCATCTTGTTCACCTGGTCGATATTGCGGCCTGCAAGGTAATTCAGCTTGTCTGCATTCAACTGGTCTTCAGGAATGAGCAGGGAGTGTTTTGTTTTTTCAACGGAGATTACTGTTTCGAAAATATTTCTCAAGCCTTCCTGGATGTATTGTCCCATGGAATGAAGGTCGGTAGTAAACCCAACGCCTGCCGGGAAGATCCCTTTGTTCTCCTTGCCTTCGCTTTCTCCGAATAATTGCTTCCACCATTCGGTGAGATAGTAGAGATTGGGCAGGTAGCTTACCATGATCTCAATGGTTTTGCCCTTACGGTAAAGGGCATTTCGGGCTGCCGCATACAGCATCACCGGGTTTGAATCCATATCGGTGTTGTTCAGTACCAGCTTTCTCATATCAACAGCTCCCCTCACCAGTTCTCTGATATTGAAACCTGCTGCAGCAATGGGCAATAATCCCACAGGGGTTAAAACCGAATACCTTCCTCCCACATCATCAGGAACGATGAATGTTGAATATCCTTCTTTATTTGCAAGCTCTTTAAGTGCGCCCTTCTCTTTATCGGTTATCGCTACTATCCTTGAAACAGCTTCTTCCCTGCCGTACTTAGCCTCCAGGTGGTTTTTCAGGATCCTGAACGCAATGGCAGGCTCGGTGGTCGTGCCCGATTTGGAGATAACCACGATGGAATAGTCTTTTTGGTTCAGAACTTCCAGGAGTTCTGTGAGATAATCTTCTCCGATATTCTGCCCCGCATATAAAATTATAGGTTTATCCCCGGGCACAATGTTTGCAAACTGCTTGTTGAGGGCATCGATCACCGCCCTGGCACCAAGGTAGGAACCACCGATACCGGTAACAACAACAATTTCGGAACAGGATGCGAGCTTTTGTGCACTTTTCTCAACAGCGGAAAGAAGTGCATTATCCAGCTGCTCCGGGAGGTCAACCCATCCCAGGAAATCCTTGCCTTTTCCGGTTTTATTATTGATGGCATCAATGTGTCCTGTGATCTCATCTCTGAAAGCGTAAACCTGATCTTTGGATATAAAGTTTTTCAGGTGGTCGATGTTAACTTGAATATGATCCATATTTTCTGAGTAATTGGAATTACACGAAAGTAAAATAAATCTTTTTGAAATTTGATGATTATTATGGAATTGTTATGTGATGAGATGTCAGTGGGCAGAAATCAGAATTTATGATTTACAATTTGGTATCACCAGTTCCCGGTTAATTTTCAATATCCGAACCTATATGCGACCCCTCTGGGGTCGTGATTCAATTTTTTATATTCTGTGTTATAGATACGGGATCCCTCCGGGAACCGAGTATTTTGATCACCATGACATATTCAAAGATATTGATGCCGAAGGCATCACATGTTTATAGCAGAACAGATGGCCTTGAAGCGCCCGACCCCAGAGGAGTCGAATATATATTTATCCGGGCCGGCAGTAGATTGCAATTTACAACAATGTTAATTCCATGCCC
>DAOVZP010000174.1 GCA_030635045.1 Bacteroidota bacterium
AACATTAGTCCAGCCGGTCAGCTGGCCATCAAGGTCGACAGGAGAATACTGTGTCCATGCAATCGTAGAGCCTTGTATCTGAGCATTCACGGATTTCGTAACCATAACATCATTAAAATCACTGGCACCAACAATGAACAGTTCACCATCAGGCCCCACCGCCAGGGTTCCCCAATAGGGTTCGCCGGGTATGGTGGTACATGGCTCATAGCTGGCACCCAGGTCTGTTGAGCGTGTGAAATACTGTGGAAAGCAGAAGCTCCAGTATTTGGTCCAGAATGAATAATTATTGCCTGCACCTACTCCTTCTGTCTTATCAATACGCATCCACTGCTTATCGCCTCCCTGGGCAAATGTACCCTCATCCCATTCAACAGTGCCATCGGCAGTCTTGTAAACCGTGCAAAGAAAATCGTCACTGGCAGTCACGGTAAGGCTGTTGTAGTAGAAGTTACCATCAGGATCGCAATCCAATACCGGGTCGGAACGAAACACGCCCGGATCGATATTTCCCGGAAAAGTCCAGCTTTGTCCGCCATCAAGGGAATAGGCATAACCGGCCTGCCGGAAATTGCTGTTCACATTGTCGAACTGCCGCCAGCCTATCATGATCCTGTCAGGGTTGGTAGGATCCACGGCAATGGAAGGTTCGTTGGCAGCATCGCCCACAATATTCTGCCCCGACGAATTAACATTCGCCTGGGTGGTAAAGAAACCGGCAGATTCAAAGGTATATGCAGGTGTGGTTTTTATCACCTCAAGATCCATCGGTATTGACTTTTCATCCGGCACCTCATGGTGCATTTTAGCCTTTTCAGGAACATCAACTGACTGTGTGTAGGCTGCAGAAGATATGCCCATGGCTGCAGCAAAAAGTAGAATTGTATTTTTTTTCAACATTGTGTAAATTTATATGGTTGGTTATAATTTCTATTTATCAGACACCCGAAGGCATCAAAAGGTTGTTCAGTATCAGATGATCATTTAGTTTCTTTATTCATGAAAGACCAATGCTTCGTAAATATAAATATCTGCAGTCTTCCACCCATCCCAGCCAATACGGGCTTTATCTTTGGCACAGTGCCCAAGGAACTCTTCAAGGGTCCAGCCGGTTTCTGTAGCTACCTGGGGCAGGAAGGTGCCGGAAGACGTTCCCTTTTTGATATATATTCCATGCCTGCCCAATTCAATCTCATCAATGGATTCAATCTTTTTCATCGGCGTCAGCACGGAGATCTCCAGCTCAATATCATCAAATTCTTCTTCCTTGACCTTCGGAAAACGGTGATCCCTGGTTGAAGCAGCTATTGCCATCTTCTGTACGACCAGGTATAAGGGATCGGCAGGCTTAAAGTTACCGATGCATCCGCGCAAATGGCCATCATTATTCAGTGTAACAAAAGCTCCGCAGGGTGTTTTAATGTTTTCAGAATAACCGGAGGTGTTTAATTTCGGTGTTTTTCCCTTGCTGACATATTCCTCCATGCTTAACCTGGCGATGCCCAATAGGTCGGCCTTGTCTTTTTCTGTCAAGACAAAATCAGGATCAGCCTCTTGTTCTCCACCGGCTGTAAGAGCGATTGCATAATAGCCTACCACCCTGCTCTTGTCGGGATGATAATCGGCATCCCCCGAATTCATGTATTGAACCTGGTGGTATTCATATTCCGGATTGTCTTCGGTGAGGTTCAATAAGGTCAGCACGGAGCTCCATCCACACATGGCCGTAGCCAGGTTTGGAATACCTGATGCTTCATTCTCCCTTAGCACCTTCATGAACTGCTCCTTTGAATTTCCGGTCACGGCATCTGCAGTCTTTTGATCCACCTCCCTGGCGTCCTCATACTTCGGATAATGTGAAAAATCGGTACTGATCACAAAAAGGTTCTTCTCATTGAAATAAGGCTTAAGCGCTTTGGCGATGTCCTTACAGGCATCCTGTTTCTGTGTTCCGATCACAATGGGTATGATCTTAAAAGGTTTCTTCAGGTGGTACTGAAGAAATGGCAGCTGCACTTCCAGGCTGTGCTCTGTCACATGTGCTTTTGCCTCGAATGAAAAAGCGTCGCTTTCCTGAATCAATTTTTCAGCCAGCGTGCGGTCAACCTCCACCTCCCCGAGCGGGGTCTCATAATTCCCCTTACTGTAAACGGATGCTCCCCGATAATAGGCTGTGTGGCTGGAAGCGATCACAAATACATGTTCATATTGGATGTCGGGATCGATCTGATTATACCCGGAAGCGGCAACAAGGCCGGAATAGGGGTATCCGGCATGGGGCACAATGATCGCCTGCACATGATCGTATTCTTTCTCCTTTGCCTTTTCAAATAGCTGCTGCAGATCGGCTTCAAGGCTTGCACTGTTGCCTGCATAGAACTTACCGGCCGCATAGGCTTTTCTGTTCACCGGTGACTCCACCGGGTCCTGTGAATGGCAGCCTCCTGAAAAAAGGGATACGATGATCATAACGCTGATGAGTTTGCTGTTTTTCATTTGTCAGTAATTAATTGACCAACAAGGATGTCAAAGATACTAAATGTTATCTGATAGTTTAGATGGTAAGGATAGTTTTGGTTATATTTGGAGTTAGTGAGACTGGTATCTTAAGAGCGAAGCGAATTAAGATGCCATAGTCGAACTAATCCCGACGAAGGAGGGATCTCAATAAGTGCTTGGAGTACTTGGAGTGCCTGAAGTGAGCTAAAGTGAACTAAAGTGCCTAAAGTGAGCTAAAATGGCTAAAGTTTATCACATACTGGCGTTTGTACTGGGGTTTACCTGCTTCATTGTTCAGCTGGTGCTGATCAGGGAGTTTCTGAACCTCTTCATGGGCAATGAGCTTGTGATAGGGATCATGCTTGCGCTGTGGATGCTGCTTACGGCGACAGGAGCCCTGGCAGGGAGATATCTGCAAAGACGAAAACATGGCAGCATGCCCGTCTTTATCCTCCTGATCTTAAACGGCATCCTTCCCATGGCTGGCGCTATGCTGGCAGTATGGCTGAGGAGCGAGCTATATGCGCAGGGGATGATGGTAAGCCTGCAGGGGATACTGCTAATCAGCATGGCAGGATTGGCAGCATTCTGTTTTTTCTCGGGAATGATGTTTACGCTTCTCGCCTCTGCCCTGTCAGAAGCAGAAGGAAAAAACAGCATATCACGCATATATGCCATCGAGGCCCTTGGCAGCCTGGCAGGCGGTATCATCTTTAATTTCCTGCTGATCTATATGTTCAATTCTCTCAGGATCCTTAGCATGATCATGCTGATGAACCTGCTTGTAGCATTCTGGTTTGCGCTTACAATCAGAAAGAAGCTATGGGCTGCGGCCTGCCTCTTTATTTCGATGCTTTTGATCATACCTTCAGTGCTGATCAACCCTGACACATTTGCTGCTGATATATTATATCCCGGACAGAAGATCCTGATAAATACCGACACACCATTTGGCAAACTGGTGGCCACAGAGAGCAGCGGGCAGTACACATTTTACAGTAACGGTATACCCGCTTTCTCCAGCGGTGATATAGCAGTAAAAGAAGAAAAGGTACATTATGCCATGTGCCTGCATCCTGAACCGGGAGATGTATTAATGCTTTCCGGAGGCCTGGACGGATCATTGGAAGAGGTATTAAAATATCCTGTAGAAAGGCTGGATTATGTTGAACCGGATCCCTGGGCAATGGAAGCAGCAATAAAATATTCCGGGGCATTGCTACCCGCAGAAGTAAACATATTTCACATTGATCCGCGAAGGTTTTTGTATGAAACTAAAAACAAATACGATCTTATTATCCTGAATACCCCTCCACCAAACACGATTGGCAATAATCGCTTCTATACGGACAACTTTTTCCGCATGGCGAAATCCGCATTAAACCCGGGAGGGATCATCTCACTGAAACTACAGGCATCGGGCAACTATATCCATGAGGATACAAGGCTGCTTTATTCAACCGTTTATAATACGCTGGAGACAGCATTTTCCCATATCCGCATCATCCCCGGAAACCATGTATATTTCCTTGCTTCCGACAATCCATTACATGGCAATATTACAGATTTGATCAGGGAGATGGATATTCCAACTGATTTTGTCAATGCATGGTATCTTGATGACAGTTCAATTCAGGAACGGGCAGTAATAATTCAGCATGAACTTGATCCTGATGCACAGATCAACAATGATTTCCGGCCATTAGCCGCCTACCTGAGTGTAAGGAACTGGCTGGGGTTGTTCCACGTTCCGATGTGGCTGACAGTTCTCATTCCGCTTTTACTTATGACGTTCATTCTGCTTCGCCTCAGCCCTGTCAATATGGGATTATTTGCCGGTGGATTCACAGCTTCTTCAGCTGAGTTCCTGCTGTTGATCGCATTTCAACTGATGTATGGCTTCATATATCAGATGGCAGGCCTCATAATCATGGCCTTCATGGGTGGATTGGCATTTGGATCTGCATATTTACACCGTGCAGTCAGTAAAAGTATGAAGGGATATATCATCTTGCAGGTAGCAATTGGGATATTTATTGGCTTAATACCTTTCATGCTGATGGTCCTCAAATATCCCGGCTTCCCTTTCTGGTTTCCGGGATTGATAATCAGCATGCTGACTTTTGTAGCAGCTTCACTTACAGGGATGCAATACCGTCTGGCCACCGTACTCAGGCAAGGTACAAGAATAGATGTGGCTTCCTCAACATACAGTGCTGACCTGTCCGGATCTGCATTCGGTATTTTTCTGGTTGCAGTATTTATTTTTCCCCAGGCGGGAATGGTTTATACCTGTCTGATGCTGGCAGCTTTCAATTTTATGGCAGCGGGGGTGATACGGTGGAGGATGAAGTAGGGTTGAGTGTTGGGTGGGGGGTGTTGGGCGATGGGCGATGGGCGGTGGGCGATGGGCGATGGGCGATG
>DAOVZP010000366.1 GCA_030635045.1 Bacteroidota bacterium
AATCATTCTTACTTCCGCCCAAGTGGATTATATGCTACTCAGGATCTTGGTTCCGGAGAACAAAAATACGAGCATGAATACCAGAAGCTGCTCGAGGCTACAGCGGTATATGTGAAATCGTTCAACGAATTGCATAACATTAATATCCTTGGAGGTTATTCCTGGCAGGAAAACGGTAAAGACGGTTTCTTCGCTAAGGGAGAAGACGCCCAGTCAGATCATATTGGTTCCAGCGATCTGGCCATTTTTAACGATGTGGGATATGACGATATTGGTTCCTGGAAGCAGCAATCCACCCTGATTGGATATTTTGCACGTGCACAGTATAATTTCAATCAGAAGTACTATGTAGCTGCATCCCTCCGTCGCGATGGATCTTCTAAGTTTGGTGAAAATAATAAATGGGGCTGGTTCCCGACAGCAGCTTTGGGGTGGAATATTCATAGTGAGAACTTCATGCGCAACGCAGACTGGCTCGACCAGTTGAAACTGAGGGCGAGTTATGGTGTTTCAGGTAACCAGGATATAGGAGAGTACCATAGCCTGGTGGTCTGGCAACCGGCCGGAACGGCAATCAACCCTGAAACAGGACAGCAGGTGGTTACATTTGAAGCGGCATGGAACGAAAATCCTGACCTCAAATGGGAGGAAACCTCAGAAATAAACCTGGGTATCGATTTCTCCTTCTTCAAAGGCCGCCTTAGTGGTTCTCTCGATGTATATCAGAAAAAAACCAAAGACCTGCTCGGAGAATATGAAGTCCCGCGTCCACCAAACCAGGCAAAAAGGACCTGGGCAAATTCCGGGGTACTTGAAAATAAAGGTATTGAGCTGTTCATCCAGGCCTTTGCTGTCACAACAACGCATTTCAGCTGGAAAACAGGATTGAATATTGCCCATAACAAAACTATCGTCAACGATCTTGGAGATTATTTTGGAGAAGAAGATGGAGTGCGGAAGGAAGGCTATATCTCCGGCCGTGGCATGGTAGGCACAGAATACTATGTAATTGGCATGATTGAAGGTGAGGGCCTTGGTGCATTTTACCTCCCGACATATGTTGCTATGCAGGATGGCGCATTTGTTTATGAATCTATTAATGGAGGATTTACAACAGATCTTGCACAGGCTAAACGTAGCATCATAGGATATGCTACCCCTGTTGTGGAAATTGGTTGGTCGAATCACCTTACCTATCGTAAAAACTGGCATCTCGACTTCTCGTTCAGGTCTATGATAGGCAATAAGGTGTATAATGCCACCGAGATGTTTTTTGATGATCCGGGCCTTCTCCAATCGCTGAATACTTTACCTTCAGCGCTGGATTGGTATGCTGAGGGTAGAACTTCCGCTGCCAGCCTGGCCGATTTCTATGTACAAGATGCAAGCTTCGTCAGGCTGGATTATATTTCCCTAGCCTATGACTTCACTTTTGGCGAAAATCATAATGTCTTTAAGAGTCTGACGCTATATTTCTCCTCTAATAACCTGTTTACAATTACAGGTTATTCCGGGGTTGATCCGGAAACCAGTATCAGTGGTTTGGGTTTCGGGATCGACCAGTACAATGTGTATCCTAAAACCAGGACATTCACCATCGGGATCAGGGGAACAATCTAAATATTGAAACTGATATGAAAAGAATTATTATAATTATTATAGGAAGTGTTTTTGTTCACTCATCATGCAGCAAGCTGGATGAATAGATTTTTGATAAAATACCGGGAGATATATATCCCGAAAATGCAGCACAGGTAGCCAGCCTGGCCGTAAATTCATATAAACAACTCCAGAATTTTGCCGATGATGGGAATGATGATCAGGGTGGTTGGTGGTTCCTGGCACAGATCATGACAGGCGACCTGGTATGCGGCCCTACTCGTGGTGCCGATTGGTATGATGGCGGAAAGTGGGTGAATATGCACCGCCACGAATGGACCAACGATGACGAAGGAGTGAACAGGATGTGGTCGAATTTCTGGAGCGGGATTATAACCTGTAATGCCACACTGGACCTGATGAGGGAACTGGAAGCAAACGAAACCACATTGATCAAGATCAAAGAGCTTGAAGCGCTTCGCTCCTTTTATTATTATCTCCTTATCGATAACTACGGTGATGCACCATACCTTACTACTACCAAGGGAGTACTCGCACAACCTTTTAAGGAAAGCAGGGAAGCTATCTTCGACAGCCTGGTGAACACAATAACATCTGCATTACCATATCTCAAAGCCATCGATAATAAATATATGGTGACAAAGTATACCGGATATGCACTGCTTGCAAAACTCTACCTCAATGCTGAAGTATATAAGGGTGAACCGGAATGGGCAAAAGCAGAGATGTACATCGACAGTGTTTTAAACGGTCCATACAATCTTGCATCAAATGTACTTGATCCTTTTATAACTAATAATGAAAATTCTTCGGAGATCATATTCAGCATACCATACGATGAAGATAATTTTCAGGGATTCAGGTTGCATATGCGTACCCTTCATTACCAGCACAACCTGAAATACGATATGCCGGTAGGGCCATGGAATGGTTTTGCAATTGTTCCCAGTCATTTCGACCGTTATGAAGATGGCGATGCCAGGAAAGAAGGATATAATATCTATGGGCCACAGTATGCAAGTAATGGAAGTGTGATCCTTGATGGTACAACACATGAGCCACTCGATATCGATCCTTACCTTCCGGCCCTTTCTATGTCGGCCGGAACGCATACTGCTACGGAAATCCGGACAACCGGTGCCAGGATCGGCAAATATGAA
>DAOVZP010000200.1 GCA_030635045.1 Bacteroidota bacterium
GCTTCGATCTTTTCCCCAATACCAATAAATTTAATGGGCTTGTTAACAATGGACTTAATGGTGAGGGCAGCACCACCACGGGTGTCACCATCAAGCTTGGTAAGCACAACTCCTTCATAATCAAGCTGATCATTGAAGGCCTTGGCCGTATTTACAGCATCCTGGCCGGTCATGGAGTCAACCACGAATAATGTTTCCTGAGGCTTCACCTTTTGCTTGATGGATGAGATCTCATTCATCATTTCCTTGTCGATGGCGAGCCGGCCGGCAGTATCAATGATCACAACATTATACCCTTTGCCACGTGCATGGGCAATCGAATTGGAGGCTATTTTTACCGGCTCTTTGCTACCATCTTCGGTATATACCTCAACACCGATCTGTTCACCTAATACCTTCAGCTGCTCAATCGCTGCAGGCCTGTATACATCACCCGCAACAAGCAACGGTTCCCTGCCTTTTTTGGTTTTAAGATAATTGGCCAGCTTTGCGGCAAATGTGGTCTTACCGGAACCCTGCAAACCTGCAATGAGAATAATGGCGGGGCTTCCCATAAAGTTCAGCTCCTCCATTTCCCCTCCCATAAGGCTTGCCATTTCATCCCTGACGACCTTCACCATCAGCTGCCCCGGTGAAACAGCGTTAAGCACGTCGGCACCAAGGGCCTTTTGCTTAACGTCATCTGTAAACTGCTTGGCAATCTTATAGCTGACATCGGCATCGAGCAATGCTTTCCTGACCTCTTTCAAAGTCTCCGCAACATTGATCTCGGTAATATGCCCCTGCCCCTTCAGTAACTTAAAGGAGCGCTCCAGCCTGTCACTTAATCCTTCAAACATTCTTCGATAATTTTAGTGGCGCAAAATTAATCATTTTTTATTGTGTTTGGCCTAAGACTTGTACGAAAGCCATTATAATGGCAATTCCTTTTAACAAACCATTAACAATAAATTGGTGACTTTAGTTGCGCCGGCCTTAAAATATGATTACGTTTGAAGTAAATATCCCTAAAAATTCCCACATGAGAAAAACACTCAGCCTGATGCTCATAGCAAGCACATTTTTTTGCTATTCGCAATCAACCAATACCATTTCTACCACTGAATACAGCTTTCAGGACAATAATGAAATTATTACACCAAAAGTTGATTATTCGAAAGTATTTGTTGTGTTTGATGAAAACCTTACAGAGAGCGATATCATTGAATTTGAAGCCGGAAATTCAGAATTGACCAGGGATAGATCGCAATCCTTTCCCGGGCATAATAAAAAATTATATACGCTTGGGCTGTCTGTCAACGCCACCCCTGAAGCAGCGGAGGCTTTTCTCAGCGGCGTCAGGGCTGAGCAATCTGTGCTTTCTGCCTATCCTGCTTTTATCAGGGGCAATGACATTGCATACCTCGATAACCTTTTGCTGGTAAATATGGAGAATAGGCATGTTTCCAAAGCGTTATTGGCAGAGATCACAGCCCCTTTCAACGGACTTTTGATTGAAGAACTTGACCTCATTTCATCCAGAACATATGCTATTTCAGTACCGGCAGAAGTAAATATTTTTAATGTATGCATGGATCTGGCCGGATATGATGAAGTTGCTTTTGCACAGCCAAACTTTTATTTTTCGGGTACAGTGGATTTTACACCCGACGACCCGATGTTTTCCGACCAGTGGTTCCTGAACCAGGCCAGCGATGCCGATATTGATGCTGTGGAAGCATGGGATATTACCACCGGTTTATCATCTATTGCCGTAGCTGTAATTGATGGCCATGGCTTTGATCTTGTTCATGCGGAAATGGCCGGGAAATATCTTTCACCCTACAATGCGGTGGATGATAACAACGACCCGGAAGCTGTTGAAAGCGAAGAAAACCATGGCACGCCATGTTCCGGCCTGATTGGAGCGCTCACAAATAACTCTGTGGGTGTTGCAAGTGTTGGCTATAATACGATGGTGGTTCCCATTAAGATGGGTTTCAATTTCGGTGGTGGAGGCACTTTTCAGACTACAGAACTTATCCTGACACGGGCATGTGAGCATGTGATGACATCACCATACGACATTGTTGCTGTGAGCAACAGCTATACTATGGGCTCGTGGGCAAATATTGAGGCTATCAGGACTGCTTTTGCCAACATGCGGACCGATTCACGTGGTGGACTGGGATGTGTGGTTCTGGCATCTACAGGTAATGATGATACTTATAATTATGTTGGCTATCCTTTTCACTTCCCCCATGTTGTTGGAGTAGGGTCAACCGACAGATATGACAGTCGAAGTTCGTTTTCAAACTACGGAGACTCGACGGATCTTGCCGCACCCGGTACCGACACCTGGACAATAGACAGAAGCGGGTTGCCCGGCTATTCATTCACCGATTATTATGAGTTTGGGGGAACTTCGGCAGCCTGTCCGATCGCAGCAGCCGTTGTCGGCCTCATAGCATCGGTTAATCCCGGATATACAGGCCTTCAGCTAAGGACACAACTCTATAGTTCCTGCGATAAGGTCGGAGGATATTCATATTCCAACAACCCCAGCTACCCTTATGGAACCTGGAGCCTGCACCTGGGATATGGAAGGGTAAATGCTTATGAGGCTGTGCAGGGTGGCACTCCACCCCTCGATCCACCTACAGGCCTGACGGCTGATGTGACCGGAACTAATGTATACCTCAGCTGGATCGCTCCGGGAGGAGGTGGCGGAACCGAAGAAGAGCTGATTTATGACAACAATACCAGCACGGGCGCCTACAAATACCCTGGCTATACCATGTCAACACATATGTCACCATCAGGCCCCTGCCAGGTGCTGAAACTAAAGTATTACACTACAAACGAAGGCTCCGACAATCATTTCAATGCAAAGGTTTTTGACTGGACAGGATCTCAACCCGGCACCACAGTGCTGTATAACAGCACAGAAACCGCTGCCAATGGAGCCTGGGTGGAAGTAGATATTTCAGCTTCCGGGATCAACGTAACGGGAGATTTTGTTGTAGGCTTCGGCAGTTTTACGGAAGAAGCATATATCGCGTATGATGCCGGCCTGAATAACGGCAGGTCCTGGGATTTTCAGGAATCCGCTCAAACATGGTCAGCATGGGATGAGGCCTATCTTATCAGGGCAGTCGTATTATACCCTGACGGCAAAACAGCGGTACTGGGTGGAAATATTCCTGAGACCATTGCCACGAGCAATAACAACACAAGCAGAAAAAGCACCGGCACAGGTGGACCTGTAATAGCACCGATCCCAAACCGGTACATGAATTTACTCGGACTCCTGGGCTACAAAGTATACAGAGATGGAACAGCCCTGAACAGCAGCCCCCTCACAAATACCTGGTATAATGATAACGGATTGGCAATTGGCACCTACAATTACACTGTTACGGCATTGTACGATCTGGGAGAATCAGATCCTGCCGGGCCTGTACAGGCCACTGTAAGTGGTACCGTGCTAAATCCCCCGACAAACTTGCAATCTTCGGTAAACGGAAGCACGGTAAACCTCAGCTGGTACTCCCCTCAGGGCGGTATCGAGGAATGGATTGCCTATCATGACGGAACATTTGAAAGTTCATTTGCTTCCACCAACGGAGGTGCCGGTATTGCACAGCTGTTTACGCTCTCAAGCACTCCCGTTTCATTGAATGATATCAGGTTTTTCACTACTAATTTCGAGAACTGGGATCAGCCGATGACGGTGTATGTGCTATCCGGCGATGGCAGCACCATTCTGGGTGGCCCATATTTAACCAATGGTGTAAATAACAACTGGATAAACATCACAACCTCTATTGTTATTGACCAGTCAACTTTTATGATCGCTACATATAATGATGACCCTGGCGGCCCTTATGTAGGCGTTGACGATAGCTTCTTTAATGAAACCCTGTTTTTCGGAAGTCACACAAATGGCTTTACCGAGCTTTCACAATTAGGTAATTATGAATATGTGGGAAGCCATGAGGCAAATGTCATGTACCAGGATAAGCGTGGCAGGCTTGTGAGTGAATGGCTCCGGCCGGCCGATGCCGGAAAAACAGAGAATGCGCCTGTGATGCACCTTGAGAAAGAAGCATTATCAGCTCCATATCCTTCAGAAAACCGTGCATTGCTGGGTTATAACATATACAGGGATGGCACAAAGATCAATACAAGTACGTGGACATCAACCGGCTATGCTGACCCGGACCTTGCCAATGGCACTTATGCTTACACGGTAACAGCAGTATATGATGAGGGTGAGTCGGGCCCGGCAGGGCCTGTCCAGGCTACGGTAAATGCCAGCGGGCTGGAAGTACCAATCAATCTTTCCGGCTATGCCTCCACAGGTGATATAGCCAACCTTAGCTGGATCGGGCCCGGCGGGTCTCAGGAAGAGCTCATATATGATAACAATGAAACCACCAGTGGATACAATTTTCCCGGCAATACAATGGCAACACATATGTCGCCGGCAAGCTCGTGCCAGATATTGACACTCAGGTATCTCACTTCTGTGGACCCCGGCGACAATACCTTCGATGCAAA
>DAOVZP010000318.1 GCA_030635045.1 Bacteroidota bacterium
CCAATGCATCAATGATGGTCTGTGCTGAGGGGATGGGCCATATGTCCTGCTCTAGAATTGTTCTGTCAGGTGCGATCAGGATCACCGTAGGATAAAGAGGGATCTGATAATCATTACATATCTGTGTCCCTCCTCCTTCAACACCACTGATGGTAGGGTATTCAACCCCAAAGGTTTCATCAAAAAGAATACAGGCAGCATCGTCATCACCGGTATCGATGGCAAAATAATTCACATCACCGGAGTTACAGCCAAAATAGACATACGACTCGTTGATCTTTGGGGCAGCATCCTGGCATGGCCCGCATGAACAAAAGAAAAAGTCGATGCATACATACTGACCGGAATCCAGCAGTTCAAAGAGGTTCCAGGTATGGCCATGTACATCTGTTGCAGTAAAATCAACCGCTTCGGTTAAAGGACATTGTGCCTTAATGCCGGAAAGAGAAAAACATGCGATTACGAAGATGAGTATTAGTTTTTTCATGAGATTATGATTTTGATTATTATTTTCAGGTAAAGATATATAAATATGTGGATTCAAACTGGCAATTTTTTACTGACCTGTACCATTTTACATGTACCATTTTGCATTTCACATGTTACATAGTACATGATAAATGATAAATGTCACATTTTCAATGCTCCCCTGCCAGTTGCAGCAACTGCGGGCCTAAGGGATCTTGCGGATAATACCTGATGATCTCATTGGCTATCAGGCGAACCTGATCGAAATTCCGGATACGATAGTAGTATTCAGCCATTGCGTACAGGTAGTCCATGTTTTGGGGTTCCAGCAGCAATGCAGTCTCCATCGCATCAAGGAATTTATCCTCCCGGCCGAAATGCTGATACAGCAGGGCCATATTGTACCATATCCTGGAATAGTCAGGCACCAGCTCCGATGCTGTCTCCAGGGCTGCAAGGGCCCCGGCATAATCGCCTTTCTCGGCCAGTAATAATCCCAGGGAATAATGCGCTTCGCGGTAATCCTGAAAATCGCGGATCATTAGTCTGAGCAGGGCTTCGGCCTCATCATTCTTTCCAAGCTGGTTATAGGTAACTGACAGGTTAGCCATGGAAGGGAAGAATTCATCATCGATGCGTATAGCTGCCAAAAAGTTCTCTTCAGCATCTGCGAACATGCCCAGGTTCTGGTATATCACTCCCAGGTTGTGGCGGCTGGCAGCAAACTCGCCTGTAAATTCCATTACTTCCCTGTATTCTGACAATGATTCATAGAACTCCCTTAAAATGCTGGAATCCATCCGGGCTACGGGGATGCTGCTCATCCTGAAGGCAGCCTGCATGCGCACTGCCTTTACGGGATCATTCAAGAGCGGTGTAAGCAAGCTTATCATTTCATCCACACCGGAAGGCAGGTAGCTCTGAACAGCATGGTGGCGTATCAGGGATTCCGGATCACTGAGTGAGCGGATAACCGCCTGCCGGCTCAGGCTGTCGGAAAATTTTTCAAGCTCAAAAATAGCAGTGGCCCTCACGATGACCGGAAACAATTCATCCAGGGCAATATTTACCAGTCCGGGGATTGATGATTCATCCCCCATGCGGGCCTTTGCAAAAACAGTCCCGAAATGCGGTATCCGGCTTAAACCATACCATCGATGGATATACTCTGAGGCCCATTCAGCTGTGTTTTCCGAATGGCAACCGTTGCATGCATTGGGGCTTCCCGTGGCTATCGTCAGGTCGGGCCTCGGAACCCTGATGCTATGATCGCGACGAAAATCCACCCCCATGTAATACCTTCCGGGCATGTGGCAGTTCACACACAGTGCCCCGGAGCCAACCTCATATGTTTTACCATCTGCATATACAGGTTTTGCATCCTCCCCTGCCTTTTTATGAAAGTGGTGATCATAGGTATCATAAACATCTGAACGGTGGCATTGCAGGCAGAGGTCATTGGCCTCAACACCTTCCGCTACAAGTTTCAGGCTATGCGCATTATGGCAATCGTTGCACTTTACATCCGTCATATACATCTTGCTTTGCGTAAAAGAGGCATAGACATAATCCTCCTCCAGTATCTGCCCGTCAGGGAAGTAATATGGCTCTATCAGGAGTGTGGGATGCATATAATCAAGAAGGTCGGCATAATAGCCCTCAAAATCGCCGAATATGCTTCGACGGGCATGGCAGCGTGCACAACGATCCACGTATGTACGGTTGTCAAGCTCACGGGTCTGCACCGGCAAGCCAAAGCTTTCATCCGCCAGGCGTGCCATCTCAGGCAATTTTGCCCATTTAATATGCTCAGACCCGGCACCGTGGCATGCCTCACAATTCACATTGATATCGCTCCAGGTAGTATGAAATGTGTCAGCCTTAAAATCATAGTTTTTCAGCAGGTTTGTCGAATGACAATCTGCACACATGCCATTCCAGTTCTGGGCCTGGTTGGTCCAGTACAGCCAGTTCATATGATCGATATGCTGATCGCTGTATACCGTATCCACCATATGATACCATTCATTTTTATCAGTATCCCATGTCAGGGGGAGGCATTGAAGCCGTCCTCCTTCAAAGGGCACCAGGTACTGCTGAAGGGGCCTGTAGCCAAAAGTATATGTGATCTCGTATTCTCCCATTTCACCATCAGGGCCTGATGTCCATACAAAAAAGCGATCGTCCCTTTTGTAAAAGCGGTGCACCTCCCCGTCAAATTCAAAAGTGGCATCGTTGAAATCACCCAATACCATTTCATCCGTAGCATGGGCCATTGCAAGATCATGATCGGAGGCCTTCCAAAGGTCATATTCTATTTGATGACATTCAATGCATGATTCCCCACCGGTAAAATAAGGCTGTCCGTACAGAGCTGATGGTTCTTCCAGCCCGGGAAAATGGTTGATGATAAGATAAAGCGGAAAAGAGAAAACAATAAGTATCGCAGATACCAGGCCGGTTTTCTGCCATATATTTCTTTTTTCCTTATTTATACTATCGCTCATGCGTATGTGAGTTGCGATTTTTTAAATGTGCTTCTCCTGACAGGGTTATTCAGGTCAGCTTTAACCAATCCGCTTTCAATAATAAGGGGGAAATAGTCCAGCGGCCGCGGTGCCGGAGGCCTGGCAACC
>DAOVZP010000013.1 GCA_030635045.1 Bacteroidota bacterium
GGCACGTGAAGAATTAAGATCTGCATGAAGTCCTTCAGTCTCGACTCCTGTTTCCAATGACAACCCTGCATTATATTTATATGTAAGCACCTTGCGGCAACGTTCATCGATCACTTCCTGATCCAACTCACCGTTGTCGACAGCCCGCCGGATCCTTTTAATTGCTTTGGGTACGTCAGCCGGAAGAAGCAGGATATCATTGCCCGCCATTAAGGCCTTCAGTTCAATTTCTCCCGGCTTATGGTATTTGGTCACGCCCTTCATGTCGAGGGCATCAGTAACGATAAGTCCATTAAAACCTAATTCATCCCTGAGCAGGCCGGTTACAATATTTTGTGAGAGGGTTGATGCAAGCCCTTCCTCCTGTTCGTAGGCAGGAATATAGAGGTGTGCGATCATGATCCCGCCCAGCCCATTATTGATAAGCTGGCGAAATGGATACAGTTCCAGGCTATCGAGCCGTTCAGCCGAATGGGAGATAACGGGCAGTGTTTTATGCGAATCAGTGTCCGTGTCGCCATGGCCCGGAAAATGCTTTGCGGTAGCTATTACTCCATGTTCCTGCAGGCCCTGCATATAGGCCATTCCTTTCAACATCACCTTCTCCCTGTCCTGCCCGAATGAGCGCATTCCGATCACGGGATTGCCCGGATTGGAATTGATGTCGATGACGGGAGCAAAATTCATCTGCACCCCGATCCGTTTACATTCTTCTGCGATAACAGCACCCATCTGATAGATCAATCCATTATCCGTGATGGCACCCAGAGTCATCTGAAAAGGAAAAACCGTGGTGCTGTCGAGGCGCATGCCCAGGCCCCACTCGGCATCGATACTTATTAACAAGGGGGTCTTTGCCTGTGACTGCCAATCATTTGTTGTGGCCGCCTGATGATAGGGATGATTCCTGAAAAAGCACACTCCGCCAATATTGTAATCCCTGATGTACTTATCAACATATGAATAATAATCCTTGCCGGGTTCATTCGCCCTTACGATCATAAGCTGAGCAATCCGCTCATCAACACTTAAGGAGTTGAAGACTGAATCGACCCATGCCTGTTCAGGATTCCTTTCCTGCCCTATGCAAAGCGTAGGAATGATAAGGATCATAAACAGAAAAACCGGAAAATATCGTCGAATCATCCTAATTTTTATTGATCTGTAAAAGTAGAAAAAAAACAAAGCAACTGCACCGCTTACAGTAAGGAGATCCCTCTTTCGCCCCAAGGTGCTTTTGTGTTGCAAAGCGCCATGGATCCCCCCTCAAATTAATGATCATATTTGTTTTTTAATAAAATGTTAAGAAATGTTGATATTTCTTTGAACGGGTATTTAATATTTGCTTTAGCTTTGAGCAAACAAAAAGCGCATGTCCGATCCAAACTACCTGCAACAAGTTTCCACACAAGTACGAAGAGATATTATCCGCATGGTGAATGGCGCTGCATCAGGCCATCCGGGCGGATCCTTAGGGGCTGCTGATTACCTAGTTGCGTTATTCATGGAGATCATGGACCATGATCCGAAGAATTTCGATATGGATGGCAAAGGGCAGGATATTTTTGTGCTCTCGAACGGGCATCTCTCAGCTGCCTTATACAGCGTACTTTCCCGTTCAGGATATTTTCCGTCCGAAGAATTAGGTACTTTCAGGAAGATGGGCACCCGCTTACAGGGCCACCCCTGCACCGAAAAAGGCTTACCCGGAATTCGGGTCGCAACAGGTTCGCTCGGACAGGGGCTTTCAGTAGCCATTGGAGTTGCACTCGCCAAGAAGCTGGACAAGGACCCTAAAAAGGTATTTTGCCTTATGGGCGATGGCGAACTGCAGGAAGGACAGGTGTGGGAGGCAGCAATGTACGCAGCAGCCAATAAGGTCGACAACCTCATTGCGGCCGTGGATTACAATGGCAAGCAGATAGATGGCTCCCTGGATGATGTCATGCCATTAGGCGACCTGAAAGCCAAATGGGATGTATTCGGCTGGAAGGTGCTTGAGGCAAAGGGCAATGACATGGAAGACCTGATAAAAACACTCCGTGACGCGATCTCATATACTGATAAAGGCATTCCTGTCGTTATTCTGTTGCACACCGAAATGGGTTTCGGCGTTGACTTTATGATGGGAACCCATAAATGGCACGGCGTTGCCCCCAATGACGAAGAAACGGCCCGTGCTCTGGATCAACTTGAAGAAACCCTGGGCGATTATTGATACACTATGCCATGAATACTACTGTGATAAAATACGTACTCTCAATATTGCTGATAATCTCCTTCTCAGCAGCTATCGGGCAAGACTATAATCAGGAGAAAGAGAAGCCACCGCCACTAACCCGCATTCTTTTTGTTCTGGACGGATCGCAAAGCATGTATGGAAGGTGGCAGAGCGATATTAAGATGAATATCGCACAAAACCTGCTGTCAAACCTTCTCGACAGCCTGAAGGATGTGGATAATATCCAGCTGGCCCTCCGCGTTTATGGCCATCAGAAAACCTATCCGCCACAGGATTGCAACGATACCAGGCTGGTGGTACCTTTTGCCAATGACAATGCCCTTCGCATTAAGAACCAGTTAAGATACATCAAACCCAAGGGGACAACACCTATTGCATTTGCGCTCGAACAGTCGGCCGGCGACTTTCCCGCTTGTGATAATTGCAGGAACATCATCATCCTGATCACCGATGGCCTGGAGGAATGCGGTGGCGATCCCTGCGCCGTATCAGCGGACCTTCAGAAAAAAGGTATTGCACTGAAGCCTTTTGTGATTGGAATTGGCAGAGACTTCCGTGAAGCCTTCGACTGCGTTGGCACATATTATGATGCATCCAGCGAAGCGCAATTCAGCAAGGCCCTGGACCTGGTTATTTCTCAGGCATTGAATTCTACAACCGCCCAGGTAAACCTGATCGACGCCTACAATAAGCCATCGGAGACTAACGTAAACATGACCTTCTACGACCATGTTTCCGGACAGATCAAATATAATTTCATCCAGACGATGAACAGCAAAGGCCTGCCGGATACCCTGTTGATCGACCCGCTGGTGACCTACGATGTAGTTGTACATACACTCCCGCCGGCCAGGGCTGACAGCATCAAGATCACACCGGGGCAGCATACCATCATCCCTGTGAACACCCCGCAGGGGCGATTGCGGCTTAAGATGGAGGGCACTACCCTGTCGAGCCGTAACCTGCAAGCCATTGTCAGGAGTCAGGGAAGTATGGAAACCATTAACGTACAACAGTTCGGCCAGACTGAAAACTATATCATTGGAGATTACAGCCTGGAAATACTCTGCCTCCCCAGGATCTACGTAGAAGACATTAACATCGCACAGAGCTCGACGACCACCGTTGAGATCCCTGTTCCGGGCATTTCGGTAATACAAAAAACAGCACTGGGATATGGCAGTCTGTATGTTGAAAGGGATAACGAGCTTATCTGGGTATACAATTTCAGAGAGAATCCCATACAGGAGTCCCTTATCCTTCAACCGGGAAGATACAGGGTTGTGTTCAGAGCCAAGTATTCCAGCCGGGCTGCTTTCACCATCGAAAAAAGATTCCGTATCACATCCGGAAAAACCACAAACGTTAAAATCTTTCAATAGTATAAGATCTTATGACCCAAACAGCTACTGTCGAGAAAAAAGCCACACGCGCCGGATTTGGCGAAGCTTTACTTGAACTGGGACACAAAAATCCCATGGTCGTTGCCCTTTGTGCCGACCTCACCGGCTCCCTGAAGATGGATGCTTTTGCGAAAGCATTTCCCGACAGGTTTTTCCAGGCGGGTATCGCCGAAGCCAATATGATCGGCATGGCGGCAGGGCTCAGCATAGGAGGAAAAATCCCCTTTACCGGGACCTTTGCAAACTTTTCCACAGGGAGGGTTTATGACCAGATACGGCAGTCGGTAGCCTATTCGGATAAAAACGTGAAGATCTGTGCTTCCCATGCGGGGCTGTCACTCGGGGAGGATGGAGCGACACACCAGATCCTGGAGGATATAGGATTGATGAAAATGCTCCCGGGCATGACGGTGATCAATCCATGTGATTTTAACCAGACCAAGGCAGCCACACATGCCATTGCTGAACACCGGGGGCCGGTATACCTGCGTTTTGGCAGGCCTGACTGGCCAAACTTCACCCCTGCCGACCAGAAATTTGAGATCGGCAAAGCAATTTGCATGAGAGAAGGCCATGATGTGAGCATCATTGCCACGGGACATATGGTATGGATCGCATTAAAAGCAGCTGAAGAACTGGCAATGCAAGGCGTGAGCGCAGAGATCATCGATATACATACCATCAAGCCACTCGATGAAGATGCCATCGTTTCCTCCTTGCAGAAAACAGGATGTGCGGTAACAGCCGAAGAACATTCAATCCACGGTGGACTGGGCGACAGCATTGCACAATGCCTTGCAAGGAAAATTCCGGCGCCGGTGGAAATGGTAGCTGTGAATGATCAATTCGGGGAGAGCGGAAAACCACTCGAGCTCATGTCCAAATATGGACTTGACACCCCTGATGTTGTGGCAGCAGCCATCCGGGCAATGAGCAGAAAATAAGTTGGGCATAATTAAAAACCCCTTGTAATTTTCATCCCTTTTCACTATTTTTATCAGGAGATAATCCTTTCGGGTATGAGGATTTTTATTATTGGATATATGGGTGCAGGTAAATCAACTGTCGGCAAAAGGCTTGCCAACAATCTGGATATACCATTTGTTGACCTTGATGATGCCTTCGAGGCCAGGTTCAGGTATAGCATCCCTCGTTTTTTTGATCATTTCGGTGAAAAACGCTTCCGTGAATTTGAACATCAGTGCCTGAAAGAAATTATCGGTGAACATGAAGAAGCGGTGATATCTACCGGGGGCGGAACAGCATGTTTTAATAATAATATTTCCCTGATGAACAAGGAAGGCATCACCGTTTACATCAAGATGCATCCAAAATCCCTTGCCCACCGCCTCAACAGCGCCAGAAGGCTACGCCCTGTGGTCCGTGACATTCAAAATGACGGAATGCAAAACTTTGTAGAAGAGCAATTGGCGGAAAGAGAAAGTTTTTACGAGCAGGCAAGAATCATTGTCAAGGGGGAAAACCTCGACCTGGAAAAGCTTACCGAAGAGATTAATAGGTGCTAGGATTTGAGACTTGGAACTCGAGACTTGAGACTCGATACTGGAAGATCTAGCTTACTTCGTTGATTACTATTTTACATTATGATCTTTTGTCAACGTTTGGAGTGATTTGGTAAAAATCCGAATTAACTGATCATTTTCATCTAACAGCTTGAATAGCTTTGTTAAGTTACTACACAGATTATTCAATTCAATAATTCTTAAATTAACATGCGTTTCTCTAAGCTCCTTTAATACAATGCTTTGCTTATGGATAAAGTCTTTTTTGGTTTGGGTTCCCAGTGCTTCACCAAAGTTCAATGCAACGCTTGTTCCAGATCTAATAAGCTGCTTACCTAAGTGATCACCCTCATAATTATTATTAATAAATTGCTTCAATGAAATAATATCACTTGCAAAGTGAATCAGCCTTTCTTCAAGTTCCTTCCTCATATTCATTAATACCAGAAAATGGAAAATGTCACACTAAAATATCAGAAAATCAATTCAAGTCTCAAGTTTCAAGTCTCAAGTCTCAAGTCTCAAGTTTCAAGTCTCAAGTTTCAATTAACCTATGATTTTATTAAAAGAACAACATTCTCCACATGATGCGTTTGCGGGAACATGTCGACGGGCTGGACCCTTTCAATGCTGTATTGCTCTGTGAGTATCGCCAGATCACGGGCCTGGGTGGCCGGGTTGCAGCTTACATATACGATCTTCTCCGGGCCCATGTTCATGATCTGCCTGACCACCTTATCATGCATGCCTGCACGTGGCGGATCGGTTATTATAAGATCAGGCTTGCCATTTTCTTTAATAAAATCATCATTCAGCACACGGAGGATATCCCCGGCAAAAAAGCCGGTATTCGAAATATCATTGAGTTCAGAATTCTCTCTGGCATCTTCAATGGCTTCTGCAATATATTCCAATCCAATAACCTTTTTGGCAAAACGTGATACGAATGCTGCGATGGTACCGGTTCCGGTATACAGGTCGTACACGATTTCATCCCCTTTCAACCCGGCAAATTCCTTTGCAGTATTGTACAGCTTCAGCGCCTGGTCGCGATTGGTTTGAAAGAATGATTTCGGCCCGATCTTGAACTTAAGGCCTTCCATCTCTTCCATAATAAAGGAATCACCTTTATAAGGTTTTACTGCGAGGTCGGAGATATCATCATTGCGCTTATCATTGATGACATACATCAGGGAGGTGATCTCAGGAAATTTTTCAGCAAGGTGATCAAGCAATGCCGGCATCTTGATATGGTCGACAAAGCGAAAAACCATTATCACCATAAGGTCTCCCGTTGATGAGGAGCGGATAATCAGGTTTCGCAGATAGCCATCCCACTTTTTCACATCATAGAACTCATATTCATTTTCAAGGGCAAAATCCCGCACTGCCAGGCGGATGGCATTAGAGGGATCCTTTTGCAGATAACAGGTGTCAATATCCAGTATGCGGTCAAACATGCCCGGCAGGTGAAAGCCAAGTCCATCCCTGTTCTGGTGTTGCGGATTGTCGGGATCAGGCTTCTCCACAAGCCACTTCCTGTTAGAAAAGGAATACTCCAGCTTGTTCCTGTAATGGTAAATATTCTCAGAGGCAAGAATGGGAGATATTTCAGGAAGGTTCAGGCCACCGATCCTTTCAAGGTTATCGCTTACCTGCTTCTGCTTATAATGAAGTTGCTCCTTATAATCCATGTTCTGCCAGCGGCATCCCCCACACAACCCAAAATGGCTGCATTCAGGCTTAACCCTTTTATCGGAATATGTATAGAACTTCTCAGCCCGCCCTTCAAAAAAACTCTTTTTCTTTCTTACAACCTGTATATCGACTACGTCCCCGGGCACCACAAAAGGCACAAAGATCACCATGTTATCGACCCTGGCAACAGCCTTGCCCTCCGAGCCGGCATCGATTATCTCTACTTTTTCAAATTTGGGGAATGGTTTTTTTCTGGCCATGACATGTAAATTTCGTGCAAAAGTACGGTTTTAGACAGTATTATGTTCAAAGTATTAAGATATAGATTGGGTTTTAATATCTTACATAGCCACAGAGGCACAGTTATCCCGCCTGTGGCGGGAACCACAGAGAACCACAGTCTGAAAATTTAATTAGCTGTGTAACTCTGTGTCTTTGTGCCTCTGTGGCGATATTGCGTATATTTGCAGGGAATAAATACGTTGCTGTAATGAAAATCCTTCCCATCGATAAAGTCCGCGAGGCAGATGCCTATACCATTAAAAATGAACCGGTAGACTCCATCGACCTGATGGAGCGTGCAGCCAAGTCTTGCTATAAATGGATGCTGGGTAAGTTTCGGTCAACAGACAGGATCAAGGTTTTTTGCGGATTGGGCAATAATGGTGGCGATGGCCTGGCTATTGCACGCCTCCTTTTCAAAAAGGATTTCAGGGTGGAAGTATTTGTGCTGAGGTACTCTGATAAATCATCCGACGATTTCAATACAAACCTTGAAAACCTCAGGTACCAGAAAAAGGTCAAGATCAACGAGATCAGCCGGTTTGAAGATTTGCCGGAAACCCTTAACAGCGACTGGGTTGTTGATGCTATTTTCGGTTCGGGCCTGTCAAAGCCTGTGACCGGTTTCATCGGGCAGGTCATCGAATACATCAACAATCAAAATACAAAAGTAGTATCTATAGATATCCCCTCAGGGCTTTTTGCCGATAAGTCGAGCGTAGACAGTGGCGGGGCCATCATCAATGCTGATGTTACACTCTCCTTCGAATTTGCTAAAAAGGCTTTCATGTTTTCAGAAAATCTTCCCTTTGTTAAAGAATGGGAGATCATGAGCATAAACCTCCACCCTGACTTTGTAAAAAGCGTGGATAAGGCAGACTACCTGGTACTGGTAAACGATATTCAGGGCTTGATCAAAAAACGCAGAAAGTTCGATCATAAGGGCAGGTTTGGCCATGCTTTACTCATCGCCGGCAGTTATGGAAAGATGGGAGCAGCCGTCCTGGCTTCTGAAGCATGCATGCGCACAGGCGCCGGCCTGCTGACAACACACGTTCCCAAAATGGGCTATGACATCATCCAGACCGCAGTACCTGAAGTGATGACAAGCATCGATCGTTCAGAAACATCATTTTCTGAATTACCTGACTTAGATCCATATAATGCGATCGGTATTGGTCCCGGGATCGGACAGGACAAAGAAACCCGGACGGCATTAAAAGTCCTTATCCAGAACACCGGCTTACCCATATTATTTGATGCTGATGCCATCAACATCCTTGGCGAGAACAAAACATGGTTATCATTCATCCCGCCGGGATGTATCTTCACCCCCCATCCAAAAGAATTTGAGCGTCTGGTAGGAAAGAGCAACAACGCATTTGAAAGGGATAAGCTGCAACGTGAGTTTTCGGTCAGATATGGAGCATACGTCATTCTCAAAGGCTATTCAACAGCAATAAGTTGCCCTGACGGTATGTGCTTCTATAATTCAACTGGAAACCCCGGTATGGCTACCGGAGGGAGCGGTGATGTGTTGACCGGAGTGATCCTCGGCCTGCTGGCCCAGGGGTATACATCCCTCGAAGCCTGTCTTGTGGGCACATACCTGCACGGACTTGCCGGCGACCTTGCTTCAGAAAACCTAAGCTGCGAAGCCTCACTTGCCAGTGATATTACGGGGCACATCGGGTATGCGTATCAGATTCTTCAAAAATAATTAAGGATAGTATTACCATAAGGATACCATCCCATTGCATAACTTAATTCGAATAACCATGAGATTTTTACTTTTTTCGGTCTCACTCGTCATTTGCCTGTCGCTGACCGGACAGGATTACAAACCATTGGTTATAGAAGGAAATTCGTGGGCCATCGTAAATTGGTCCTGGGGTTGGGCATGGACGGATTATTTATTCATGGATGGAGACACCATCATCAATGACACTGCTTACACAAAAGTGTATTTCAGCACGGATTCGACCTTGCAAAATGATGTATCATATTTGGGAGGTATAAGAGAAGATACGATAAATAAAGAGATCTTTTTCAACCACAACTCCTTAATGGAAGAGTTTCTACTGTATAGGTTTGGTATGAACATAGGTGATTCAGCATTGGTATCATCCATGGCCTGTTATCCGATTTACATGATAGTTGCTGATGTTGATACGATTACTGACGAACTGGGTATTGACAGAAGAAGAATGCTCTTGGATCACTGGTATGATTGGTATGATGAATACTGGATTGAAGGTATTGGATCTACTTTGGGCCTACTCACTGCAGGTAACTTTTCATGTATCGCTGATTATAACCAGGAGCTATTATGCTTCAGTCGGAATGGTTTCCTAAATTACATGAACCCCCTGTATAATAGATGTTTTATTACAGAGGTAACTATCGATGAACAAAATACCGGGGATAAACAAGTTCAAATCATTCCCAACCCGGTAAGCGGTACCTCGGTTATTAAAATAAGTGGTGATGTTCAGATAAAAAGCTGCAAAGTATTTGATTCCTACGGAAGGGTGGTATATGAGCCTTCAGTTGCCAATCCCAAGATAGAAAAAGGATCACTCAAACCCGGAATATATTTCCTTAAGATTGAGGTTGAAGGGAGAGAGGTTTACAAGTGCAGATTTCTAGTACAATAATAAAAGGGTTACTATCCACAATAGGTATGACAACCCACTCATCATTCTTATTCTTATTCTTATTCTTATTCTTATTCCTTGTTCCTCTGTTCGTTATTCTGAGACGTAGTCCTCAGGATCTCCACAAGTACACATCAGATTCCTATCTCCAAATGCATCATCGATGCGTGTAACGTCGGGCCAGTATTTGTCGCGCTCGGGAACTCCATTCGGGAAAGCTGCGTCTTTTTTACTGTATGGGAAATTCCAGTTCTCATCCATGACCATAGCCAGGGTATGCGGCGCGTGCTTGATCATATTATCTTCCCTGGAGCAATTTCCATCTTCGATCTCTTTTATTTCCTTGCGGATGGTTACCATCGCCTCAATGAAACGGTCGAGTTCTTCCAACGGCTCACTTTCAGTAGGCTCCACCATCAGGGTGCCGATCACCGGAAATGCCACTGTGGGGGCATGAAAACCAAAATCCATCAGGCGCTTGGCAATATCCACCACCATGATGTCAGCTGTTTTCATAAACTGGTTACAATCCAAGATCATTTCATGTGCCACACGGCCATTTTTGCCTGAGTAAAGGATCTTATAATGGCCTTCAAGTTTCGACTTCAGGTAATTTGCATTCAGGATGGCATATTCGGTTGCGGTCTTCAGCCCGTCCCTTCCTAGAAGTTTGATATAACCGTAGGAGATAGGCAGTATCATGGCACTGCCGAATGGTGCGGAAGCCACTGCGCCTATCGCTCTCACGCCGCCGGTCTTTACGATGGGGTTTCCGGGCAGAAATTCAGACAGGTGTTCCGCAACGCCGATCGGCCCAACACCGGGGCCACCGCCACCGTGAGGGATGCCAAAGGTCTTATGCAGGTTGAGGTGGCAAACATCAGCACCTATCAGCCCGGGGCTTGTCAGCCCTACCTGGGCATTCATATTAGCTCCGTCCATGTATACCTGCCCGCCATTGTCATGGATGATGTCCATGATCTCAAGTATCGACTCTTCAAATACACCATGAGTAGAAGGATAGGTGACCATCAGGGCTGCCAGGGTCTCCTTATGCTCTTCTGCCTTCGTTTTAAGGTCTTTAATATCAATATTTCCCCTTTCATCACATTGTACGATTAGCACTTTCATGCCGGCCATTACGGAACTGGCAGGGTTGGTACCATGTGCAGATGAGGGGATCAGGCAGATATTTCTGTGCTCATCTCCCCTGCTCTTGTGGTATGCATCAATAACCAGCAGTCCGGTATATTCGCCGGAGGCACCGGAGTTAGGCTGGAAGGACATTGCCGAAAAGCCGGTTATCTCGCAGAGGTCTTTACCAAGATTGTCGATCAGCTCGGCATAGCCTTCGGCCTGATCTTCAGGCACAAATGGATGCAGGGCGCCAAATTCGGGCCAGCTGAGCGAGAACATTTCTGCAGCAGCATTGAGTTTCATGGTGCAGGAGCCGAGTGGGATCATGGTACGGTTAAGTGCAAGGTCCCTGTTCTCAAGCTTCTTCATATAGCGCATCATCTCAGTCTCTGAATGCAAACTGTTGAAGACCCGGTGGGTCATGAATTCACTGCTGCGCAACAAGGCTGATGGCAGGCTGTCGTCACACTCATTTTCCTGTGCAGGCTCAAAACCACGTAGCATTGCAAAAATTGACAGTATCTCCTGTACATCCTCTCCGGAAGTAGTCTCATCCAAGCTGATGCCTATCCTCCCATCATCAAAATAACGGAAGTTGATCTCTTTTTGCAATGCCTTCTCCCTGACCGCCTCCTGGTCGAGGTCATCAGGAATTCTAAATACGACTGTATCGAAGAAGTTATGTGTATGCAGGTCCATGCCCAGTTCTTTCAGTACAGAAGCAAGGATGCAGGCATAGTCGTTAACGTCGCGGGCGATGGCCTTCAGTCCCTCAGGCCC
>DAOVZP010000302.1 GCA_030635045.1 Bacteroidota bacterium
GACAGGTGGTTGAAGTAGAGGCTGGTTGCTATCTGCTGGTTGCTGGCTGCTGGATAACTCCAGACTTTAGTTCACTTTAGCTCACTTCAGGCACTTGTTGCTGGTTGCAGGCTTCTGGTTGCTGGTAGCGATGGATGATTATTATGAACATTATCATAAACTATTTGTTGATCTGTTGAATAAATACCAATCCTGTTGCTCTTATTAAATCAATTGTTTAACTAAAATCCATTAAAATGTTATTATTTAACGTTAGCTGGGACAAGATTTCAGATTTCATCTATTCTTATGGCCCCAATGTGATCGGAGCCATTCTGGTTCTGATAATCGGCCTGTGGGTGATCAAGCTCCTGATGGGAGGTTTTCGCCGAATGACCAGGAAGCAAGACATGGATCCCTCGCTCCAGGGATTCCTGAGGAGCATTATATCCATCACTCTTAAGATACTTCTCTTCATCAGCGTGATGAGCATGGTTGGCATTGCAGCCACTTCCTTCATTGCCATCATCGGTGCCGCCGGCCTTGCTGTCGGCCTTGCCCTGCAGGGCACATTGCAAAATTTTGCCGGTGGTGTAATGATACTGCTCTTCAAGCCTTATCAGGTTGGCAATTTCATTGAAGGAGCCGGCCATATGGGAACTGTTAAGGAGATCAAGATCTTTACAACCATCCTGAATACACCGGATAATAAGCTCATTATCATTCCGAATGCCCAGTTATCGAACTCATCCCTCACCAATTTTTCAGCAATGGAAACCAGAAGGGTCGATTTTACTTTTGGCATTGGATATGGTGATGATTACGACAAAGCAAAAAAGGTTCTGCTCGACCTTATCAATGCAGATGAGCGTATCATGAAAGACCCGGAGCCATTCATTGCCCTCTCAGAACTTGCCGACAGCTCAGTGAATATTGTTGTAAGGGTTTGGGCCGCAGGTGCAGACTATTGGGGTATTTTCTTTGATATGAATGAAAAGGTATATAAAACTTTCACTTCTGAAGGGCTTAATATTCCATTCCCGCAAATGGATGTGCATCTTATTAAAGAATAGTTTTGAGTGTTGAGTTTTGGGTGTTGGGTGGATTTCAGAGTTCAGATTTCTGATATCAGATTTCAGATTTCAGATTTCAAAACCCTCAAACCCCAGCACCATATCCCAGTAAACCCAGATAGGGATCACCTTCGATCTCCAATAAAATTGCAAAGGCTTTCTCGGTAGAGAGGCCTTTTTGCTTTAATTCCAATACCCTCTTCCTGAAAGAATGATCATTTGATGATAAAATGGTGTATTCGATCACCATGTGCCTGTATGCATATTGCTTTTCTACCGGTACCGCCTGCCCGAAAATTTCAAATAAGAAACCGGCATACTCAAACCTGCCAATTACACTCTGTATTCCCCTGATAATTTTCATTTTTGTCTTAAAATCATGAAATGGAGAAAAAGATGATTGAAGCCTTTCCAGAAAAGCATCGGCATTTTCAAAGCAGCAAATGATATCAATATCGCTTTCTGGCAGATAGATCCCTATTGGATATGTGCCTGTCAGTACCGGGTCAAACCCGGCAAGCATCTCAAATATTCCGGAACTATTTATAGCTTCAAATACTTCCTTCTGCTTCAGATCTCCGTTTTCCAGGTAGCTTATATCACGCCAGTTCTTCATGTGTTGATTTTGCTCATTCAAAAATATGCATTTTGGCGATTTACTAATTTATTTCGGGTATAAATTGCCAGATTCCCATCTGTCTTCTTGTGAATCCATGCCGGGCTTGAGTATATTTACGGTACAAACGACACATTATGAACAACTCCCGTCTATTTATCGTTTTAAGCCTTATCCTTGGAATCCTGACTATTATGGCTTTCAGTTATCCCGGTGAACAGCAGGCATCAGGGGACCCTCAAAAGCAAATTCAGTTATCGCCGGAGGATTATCCGGCCTACGGATCAGGTTGCCTGACCTCGGGCTGCCATGCCGGCATCGCCCCTATCCGTGAGCACGATTCAAAAATGGCCGTTGCCATCTACGATAAAGGAATTGAAGCAGGTGATCCGAATGGCTGTGTGATCTGCCATAAGGGCAATGCAGAAACTGATGACAAATCTCTTGCCCACCAGGATATGGTAAGATATCCGGGATCTATCTGGCTGGAAGAGGGATCATGCAGGCAATGCCACGACAGCTATTATTACAATATGCACCGTAACCTGATGCAAACCGAGGCCGGCAAGATCCAGGGTGCACTTTGGGGCTGGGGAGCACAAACAGGCTATGATCCTGTTTACGGCAATTATCAAATCGAAGACACGAACGGAAGCATCCCTGATGTAGGAACTGATGCTTACAAGGCATATATGCATAAGCTACGGGAGCAATACCCTGCTAACTTCCCATCAAAACTCGAATTGCTTCCGGAAGCAGATGTAAATAATATCAAGGAACACCCGGAGCAGGGTGTGCTAACCTATTTGCGATCTGAATGCCTGCGCTGCCATGTCGGTGTCAGGGGAAAGCAAAGGAGAGGTGATTACCATGGCGACGGATGCGCAGCCTGCCATATCCCCTTCAGCGACGAGGGGCTTTATGAAGGACTCGATCCAAGTATCCCGAAAGATCAACCCGGCCATATGCTTGTACACAGTATTCAGTCATCACGGAAAGCCAAATTAAGCGTGAACGGGAACACCTGGTCTGGTATCCCGGCCGAAACCTGTGTCACCTGCCATAACAGGGGCAAGCGGATCGGGGTTTCCTTTCTCGGCCTGGTAGAATCTGAATACGATACACCCTGGCAGGAAGATGGCAACAGCCAGCCCAAACTGCATGGCAAAAGATATCAGTTCATCAGGGATGACCATCACCACAGCCCTGAAAGCCGCAGCGGCAATCCGCAGGGTGGCCTTCTGTGCCAGGATTGCCATACTACGATCTCAATGCATGGAAACGGAAATATCGGAGGCACTACCTACGCTGAGGTGGAAGTAGAATGTGCTGATTGTCATGGTACACCGGATAATTATCCATGGGAACTCCCCCTGGGCTACAACGACGAATTTGGCATAGGGACAGAAGGCAGTGAGCGGGGAACCACAACGGAGCTATTATATGAACAGCAAAGGTTTTCAACAGCTTATCCTGCCCGCAGCGGTTATTTATTGAGTGCACGTGGAAACCCCTTTGGCAATGTGGTCAGGGATGGTAATGCCGTGCTCCTTCACTCTGCCAGCGGGCTTGATTTCCGGGTCCCGGTATTGAAAAATATCAATGATAATGA
>DAOVZP010000229.1 GCA_030635045.1 Bacteroidota bacterium
GTCGGCACCCAACAGGGCAGGCATCCTGCACCCGGTGACCAAAGAAAATGAAGCAGAGGACGTATTGATGCTGGTGATGCCAGTCATGCTGAATCAGTAACGAATATCGAATATCGGATATCACTATAAAAAAAGGCCTCATACGAGGCCCTTTTTTTATAGTTCCGGTCCGGCTTCAACCAGCCGTTTTCCCTCCTCGTGATCCGTGAAGGAAACGAAATTGTCAATAAATTTCCGGGCCAGCACCTTGGCTGACTCATCCCATTCGGCAGGGTTGCTCCAGGCATTCCTGGGATTGCTGATGCCTTTTTTGCATCCCGGGATCTCTTTAGGGATCCAGAGGCCAAAATAGGGGAGTTGTTCGTATTCAGCATTATCGAGCGTGCCATCAAGGATATTGTCGATGATCTTTCGCGTAGAGGGAAGATCCATCCTTTCGCCAACGCCGTAAGGCCCTCCAACCCATCCGGTATTTACCAGGTATGCCACAGAACCGTGCTTTTCCATTTTTTTGATCATCTCCTCAGCATATTTGGTGGGATGCAATAAGAGAAAAGCTGCACCAAAGGCTGCGGAGAAGGAGGGTACAGGTTCTTTGATACCCCGCTCTGTGCCGGCAACTTTTGCTGTATAACCACTCAGAAAGTGATACTTGGCCTGGTCAGGAGTAAGCTTGGCAACGGGAGGCAAAACACCGAATGCATCTGCAGTGAGGAAGATCACTTTCTTGGGGTGTCCTCCCCTGGATACAGGCTTAACGATATTATCAATATGGTATATCGGGTAGCTGACCCTGGTATTTTCGGTTTTACTGTTGTCGTCAAAGTCTATCTTGCCGTTTGCATCAAACACCAGGTTTTCAAGCAAGGCATCCCTTCTGATCGCACGATATATATCCGGCTCTGTTTCTTCACGCAGTTTGATGCATTTGGCATAGCATCCGCCCTCGAAGTTGAATACGCCGTCAT
This sequence comes from Bacteroidota bacterium, assembly GCA_030635045.1. Classification (GTDB taxonomy): domain Bacteria; phylum Bacteroidota; class Bacteroidia; order Bacteroidales; family B18-G4; genus B18-G4. Next base: position 969 of record DAOVZP010000229.1, read on the forward strand.
CGTCCCATCCATGTTCATCATCACCGATCAGGGCACGTTTGGGATCGGCAGAAAGTGTGGTCTTGCCTGTTCCGGAAAGTCCGAAGAATATGGCTGTATCCCCATCTTCTCCCATGTTTGCGGAACAGTGCATGGCAGCGATCCCGCGGAGCGGAAGATAGTAGTTCATAATGGAGAAGAATCCTTTCTTGATCTCCCCCCCATACCATGAGCCTCCAACAACAGCGCGCTGTTCTTTCAGGTTAAACAGCGCAAAAACTTCGCTGTGCAGTCCGTGCTCTTTCCAGTCGGGGTCATTGGTTTTACATGCATTGAGCATAACAAAATCAGGTTCGAAAGTTTCGAGCTCTTCTTCTGTGGGCCTGATAAACATATTTTTTACAAAATGGGCCATCCAGGCTACTTCTGTCACGATACGGATGCGCAAACGTGTGTCTTCATTGGCGCCTGCGTAGCCATCCTGCACATAAAGTTTCTTGCCTGTAAGCTGTTTTGCACCTATGGCATAGATCTTTTTCCAGTTTTCTTCCGAAAGGGGCTTATTGTCAGATGCTTTCCTGTCGGGGTTCTTCCACCAGATATTATCCCGTGAAGTTTCTTCATCCACAATATGCTTATCCTTGGGAGAACGCCCGGTGAAAATGCCCGTATCAACTGCTACTGCTCCCGTATCGGTGACAAACCCACGATTGAAACCTTCCAGCTCCGGGTTGGTTTCATGTTCAAAAATTTCGTCGTAAGAAAGATTGTGATAGATTTCTTCCACTTCAGGAATGCCATAGGAGGCCAATTCTGCTTTGAGTTTGTTAATATCTGATGCCATGATGAAGAATAAAAAGTTTTGAATTCAGTGATCAAACAAATTTAAGAAAAATTTATCAATATAGCTATATGGCTACATGGTTTCATGGTTTCATGGTTTCATGGTTCCACTGTTCCATGGATAACTGTCAACTGTCAACTGTCTACCGTCAACTGTCTACCGGCCTGCCGCCTACTTCTGCTTGATCACCGCCTGTGCAGCTGCCAGCCTTGCGATAGGTACGCGGAAAGGTGAGCAGCTTACGTAGTTAAATCCAAGTGTGTTGCAAAATTCAACCGATGAAGGTTCTCCTCCATGTTCACCACAGATGCCGATCTTGATATCGGGCCGGGTCTTACGGCCTTTTTCAACAGCCATCTCCATCAATAGCCCAACGCCTTCCTGATCAAGAACCTGGAACGGATCATATTCCAGGATCCCTTTTTCAAGGTAAACAGGCAGGAATTTGCCGGCATCGTCCCTTGAATAGCCAAAGGTCATCTGGGTGAGGTCGTTGGTTCCGAAGCTGAAGAATTCAGCTGATTCGGCAATCTTATCGGCAGTTATTGCGGCCCTGGGTACTTCGATCATGGTTCCCAGCATGTAATCCATACGTTCGCCACGCTCTTCGAACACCTTCTCAATGGTGTTGCGTACGAGATCTTCCTGCATCTTCATTTCCTTCAGGGTGCCTGTGAGCGGGATCATGATCTCGGGTTTGGCATTCACGCCCTTTGCCTTCAGGTTGAGGGCAGCTTCTATGATAGCCCGGGCCTGCATCTCTGATATCTCAGGATATGTATTTCCCAGACGGCAACCACGGTGTCCGAGCATAGGGTTAAACTCCGACAGCTCTTCAACCTTTTCTTTTACTTCTTCCACGCTGATGCCCATCTCATCGGCCATCTCCTTCTGGTTCTCTTCTTCGTGCGGGACGAACTCATGCAGTGGAGGATCGAGCAGGCGAACAGTGACTGGTAGATCGTGCATTGCTTCGAAGATACCTTCAAAGTCTTCGCGCTGGATGGGGAGCAGTTTGTCAAGCCCCTTCCTTCTTCCTTCTTCATCGGAAGCAAGGATCATCTCGCGCATGGCCTTGATGCGGTCGCCTTCGAAGAACATATGTTCGGTACGGCAGAGGCCGATGCCCTGTGCACCAAAGTTTCTGGCCACCTCGCTGTCGTGTGGTGAGTCGGCATTAGTACGGACCAGCATGGTTGCATATTTGTCGGCCAGGTCCATCAGCTTGCCAAAGAAACCGCTGAGTTCAGGGTCAATGGTAGCGATCTTGCCATCATACACTTCGCCGGTGCTTCCGTTCAGTGAGATCCAGTCGCCTTCATTATATGTTTTGCCGTCCACTTCCATGGTACGGGTCTTATAATCGATCTTCACGGTGCCTGCACCGGAAACACAACATTTTCCCATGCCACGTGCCACAACGGCAGCGTGTGAGGTCATCCCTCCGCGAGCGGTGAGGATACCCCTTGCAGTGTTCATGCCTTTCAGGTCTTCAGGCGATGTTTCTATACGTACGAGGATCACATCTTTGCCTTTATCTGCCCATTCTTCGGCATCATCGGCATGATATACGATTTGTCCGGTGGCTGCGCCCGGAGAAGCCGGAAGGCCTTTGGCCACTACACGGGCTTCCTCGATGGCATCCTGGTCGAATACCGGGTGCAGGAGTTCATCAAGCTTGTTGGGTTCATTACGCAGGAGGGCTGTTTCTTCATCCAGCATGCCTTCGTCGAGCATTTCCATGGCGATGCGCACCATGGCGGCACCTGTACGTTTACCGTTACGGGTTTGCAGCAGCCACAGGCGACCATCCTCGACAGTAAATTCCAGATCTTGCATATCACTATAATGGTCTTCGAGTTTCTGCTGAGTCTCATCCAGTTCTTTGTAGATCTCCGGCATGACTTCTTCCAGTGAAGGGAAGCTTGTGGCACGTTCCTCTTCGCCAACATTGGCAAGCACTGCCCAACGCTGTGATCCTTCTTTGGTGATCTGCTGCGGTGTACGGATACCGGCCACCACGTCTTCGCCCTGTGCATTGATAAGGTATTCACCGTTAAAGATATCTTCACCGGTACCCGCATCACGGGTAAAGGCAACACCTGTGGCAGAGTTATCGCCCATGTTACCGAATACCATCGCCTGTATGTTTACCGCTGTGCCCCATTCATTAGGGATGTTGTTGAGTTTCCTGTAGTAAACTGCACGGTCGTTGCCCCATGAGTCAAATACGGCGAGGACAGAGCCCCAGAGCTGTTCCCATGGATCGCTTGGGAAATCTTTGCCTGTATTTTCTTTTACTGCAGCTTTAAAGCGGCGGACCATTTCTTTTA
>DAOVZP010000329.1 GCA_030635045.1 Bacteroidota bacterium
ATGAAAACAGAAACGAGAATATATAAGCCCATTATTGTAAAATTTTAATTTTCTTTACTGAGTTTCTTAATTTGGGCTGCAAAGTAACCACTTTTTTCCGGGAAATTCAAACTTAATTTGCGATAAATTTCAATAGCCTTATCGATGTTACCTTGCTGGATGTGAATGTGTGCGAGTGTTTCGGTTACAAGTCCGGGTTGTTCCTCCCGGCTGCTCTTAGCTACTTTGACAGGATCAAAGAATTTAGTTTTCGGCCTGCTTATGGAGGGCTCTTCTTCCATGAACCTGTCGATAAGTTCTTCTCTGGTGAGCTTTGTGCTGTCAGGGCTTTCTTCATTTTCAGCTGTGATCTCCTTCAGCCTGTCTTCAACGATCTGTTTCAATTTCAGTAACCTTGCCTCCTCATCCTGCTCAATTACAGGAACAATCGGCTCAGCCTTCGGCGCTTGTTCTTCCGTGCTGACATCTGATGGAACCAGTTCTCCGTTCTTCTGACTTCTGATTTCTGATTTCTGATTTCTGCTTTCTGATTTCTGCCTTCCGTCTCCCTCCTCCTGCATGCCCCTGATCAGTTCGCGGAGGCGTTTGCGGTCGGCAATATGTGCAGCGGAAGATTTCAACTGCTCACTGTACATCACATGGTTGGTAGTGTGGAGATTGAGCAGGTGGAGTATCTGCAGGCTCTGGCAATAAGGGAACTTTTTAGTCAGATCTTCAATATCATCCAGGCTGTGTTTGTCCAGCTTGCCCGGTTCATTGATGTATGATATGAATTGCTGTCTTTCCATAATATTGCCGCTTACCAGTTCACTACTGACTTGTCGAAAATATCTTGTACCAGCATTTCATTGATCTGGTCGATAAGCATATCCTGCACGTCGTTCAGATTTTGTGTGCTGGGATAATCCACGAATCGCGAAAAGTTGCTTTGAAAACTCTCGCTGTTGTCGATAGTATTTTCAAATGTTACGCTCACTGTGATGGTAAGCCTGGTCATGGCTGCCGTTTCATCTCCCTGTATTGCCACCGGGCTGGTACGATAGCCGGTGATGCTCCCTTCAATTTGCAGATCGCCACCCTTGTTCATCAGGGTGAGGTTGGTCTCATTGCTGAATTTGTCGCGTAGTGCATCGGTAAACTTCTGACTCAGGGTGGGCTCTACTGTCATCGCATTGTTTGGAAAACGTTGTATAGAGATAGTTTTTGTATCTGCTGAGATCGAAGCTCCGGTGAAGGAATACACTCCGCATCCGCCCAGGCTGCCAAGCATCACTGCTATAATGAGCAGGTATACTGTACGATGTGCAGCAGTTATGTAATTGCCGGTTTTCACTTATCTATATTGAATTCTTTGATTTTTCTGTAAAGCGTCCTTTCTGAGATCCCCAGTTCACTGGCTGCGTTCTTACGTTTGCCATTATGCCTTTTCAGGGCTTTCCTGATCATGTCGATCTCTTTCTCCTGCAGGGATAAGGGTTCTTCAACAACTTCAGAGGCATGGATGGGTTCCTCAAAATGATCTGCATCCGCCGGGCGCCGGATCTCAATATTGTTACGCATTTCCTCAAGGTCTTCCATGTCATCGTCGAGGCGGTCGATGAGCAGGGATTCGTGTTTTTGTATCTCCGGGGAGACCCCTTCCTTCGTGACACTACTCACCACCTTTTTCAGCTCATGGATATCTTTTTTCATATCGAACAGGACCTTATATAGCAAGTCACGTTCGGAGAATTCCTTATCGTCTCCCTCCTTTTTATATAGTACCGGTAATTCGTTAAACTGTCCGGAGGGCAGATATCGGCGCAGGATATTGGCGTCTACCATCCTGTTTTCTTCAATGATGGATATCTGTTCAGTGATATTCTTCAGCTGGCGTACATTACCCGGCCATCGGTACTCAGCAAGCAAACGTTGGGCATCTTCGTCGAGCTGAATGGTCGGCATGCGGTACTTCTCTGCGAAGTCGGATGCAAATTTCCTGAACATGAGGTAGATGTCGTCTTTGCGGTCACGCAGTGGCGGGACGTATATGGGTACGGTATTCAGGCGGTAATACAGGTCTTGCCGGAACTTTCCGCTTCGGATGGCTTCAACGATGTTGATGTTGGTAGCAGCCACCACGCGCACATCGGTCTTGATCACCTTGGATGAGCCTACCTTCATAAATTCGCCACTTTCCAGCACCCTGAGCAGCCTGACCTGTGTCGAAAGTGGCAGCTCAGCCACCTCATCCAGAAATATCGTACCACCGTTCACCACCTCGAAATAGCCCTTACGGGCTTCATGGGCACCGGTGAAGGAGCCTTTTTCATGTCCGAAAAGTTCAGAATCGATGGTGCCTTCAGGAATGGCACCGCAGTTCACTGCAATATAGGGCCCGTGCTTACGTGAGCTCTGCTGGTGGATGATCTTAGGGAACACTTCTTTGCCAACGCCACTCTCACCCGTGATGAACACTGTCAGGTCTGTCGGGGCAACCTGGCTCGCAATGTCGATCGCACGGTTCAGCAATGCTGAGGATCCAATAATGCCAAAACGTTGTTTAATACTCTGAATATCCATCTATCCGGTCTTTCTGCCTCTTTTTAACGGTTTTACTCCTTGAATAATGTGTAAAGTTAAGGAAAAATAATAAAATTCCTACCGGGATCGCCTGTTACCCACCCCCTAACCCCCTCCCTTCGAGAAAGGAGGGGGGACATTTCTTAAAAAAAGGTATTAATCATTAGGAGGATTACGATGAAGTATCATGAGATCAAAAAAATTGCAAGAGATTTGCGAAAGCAACAGACACCTGCCGAGAAATTATTATGGTCATTTTTATGTAATAAAAAATTGGAGGGGAGACGGTTCTTAAGGCAGCATCCCGTCATTTATGACTCGAGGGGAAACGAACATTTTTTCTACATACCAGACTTTTACTGTCGAAAAGAAATGTTGGTTGTTGAGCTGGATGGTCCAGTGCATAATCATCAAAAAGAAAGGGATAA
>DAOVZP010000075.1 GCA_030635045.1 Bacteroidota bacterium
AGGGAACCTTTCCGAAAGTTCATTTGCAAAGCGCAGGTCCTTATAGGGTACCGGGTTAAAATACTTCGGGTATTCGTTCGAGTTCAGGTATACCTTGACGGCCCACATCATCAGGTCCTTCAGAAAGAAATCAAACTCTTTTGTCCAATAAACGGTTTTTATGCCGGATGCCCCGGAGGCTTTTTCTTTCGTCAGCTTCTGCCCTTCCCAGATTGCTATCTGTTCACTGGTCTCCTTTACAAACAAAATTTCCCTGAATTCCGTGTTAGGATGCCCGGGGGCAAGCAGCAATATCGTCTCTTCCTGGTCGATCCCACTCAGGTAAAAAAGGTCGGATTGCTGCCTGAACGGAAAGTTTTGGTCACCGTTGCGCGGAAATTCATCATTGGAATGAAAAACAGCCAGGCTCCCGGCCGGAAGCAGTGCTGTAAACCTCTTCCTGTTCGCAGTAAAAAAGCCGGGGTCTATAGGGTCATATCTCATAAGATCTGTCTTATTTAAAACCAGTAAAAATTAATAATACTCATGGGTTTACGAGCATTTACAATCATTAAAATCTTAATTTTGTCAGCCAATAAAAATACACTTATTTGGTGTAAGAAATAGCAATTATCATCAAGCTTTTTTGTAAAAACAATAATTATGGCCAAGTTATTACATTACTCCTCCCTCACCAAGAAGTTCATCATGGCGATTGCAGGCTTGTTTCTGGCGACCTTCCTCATTGTGCACCTGGTGATCAACCTCTTCATCCTGCCATTGACAGGAAACCATGTTGAGATATTTGAGATTGCCGTCCACTTTATGACCAGCAACCCCCTCATCAAGGTTTTTGAGATAGTACTCTTTGGTGGATTTATCATCCATATCCTCTACGGCCTGATCGTGCAGATCCAGAACTGGTTGGCCCGGCCGGTGAGGTATAAGAAAGAGGGATATTCCCATACCTCTTTTTTCAGCAAGTATATGATCCACACCGGTATCATCATCCTTATTTTCCTGGTGATCCACTTCATCAACTTCTATTTCGTAAAGTTGGGACTCACGGAAGCCCCTGAGGGGCCGATGGCGGTTGCCGGTGACCATGACTTCTACCATATGGCCGTCAACCTGTTCAGCAACACCTGGTATTCTGTGCTCTACATCGTGATAATCATAATCCTTGGTTTTCACCTGAACCATGCCTTTCAATCGGCCTTTCAGTCGCTTGGCCTGAACCACAGCAAATACACACCTTTCATCAAGGCCGTGGGAACGATCTATTCCATCGTCATCCCACTCGGATTCATTACCATCCCGGTATATTTCCTGATCAGTTAACATTGCTTTAAAAAAAAATAACACTATAAGATATGAAATTAGATTCCAAAATTCCTGAAGGGCCTCTTGCCGAAAAATGGACTAATTATAAATCGAATCAGGACCTGGTTAACCCCGCCAACAAAAGAAAGATCGATATCATTGTTGTGGGAACCGGGCTGGCCGGCGCCTCTGCTGCTGCCAGCCTTGGTGAGCTTGGTTTTAACGTAAAGATATTCTGCATCCAGGACAGCCCGCGCCGCGCACACAGTATTGCTGCGCAGGGTGGGATCAACGCCACCAAAAACTATCCCAACGATGGTGACAGCACCTACCGGCTTTTCTATGATACCGTTAAAGGCGGCGATTACAGGGCCCGCGAAGCCAATGTGTACAGGCTGGCGGAGGTAAGCAGTAACATCATCGACCAGTGCGTGGCACAGGGTGTCCCCTTTGCCCGCGATTATGGTGGCTTGCTGGATAACCGCTCTTTCGGTGGTGCGCTTGTATCAAGGACTTTTTATGCCAGGGGGCAAACCGGACAGCAGCTTCTGCTTGGTGCCTACGGGGCACTCAGCAAAGAAATTCATAAGGGTTCCGTGGAGCTTTTCACCCGCAGGGAGATGATGGACCTTGTGGTCATCGACGGAAAAGCCCGGGGTATCATCACCCGCAACCTCATCAATGGAGAACTGGAAAAACATTTCGGCCACGCCGTAGTCATCGCCACAGGAGGATACGGCAATGCATTCTTCCTTTCTACCATGGCTATGACCTCTAACGGAAGTGCAGCATGGCAGGTGTATAAAAAAGGAGCCTTTTTCGGAAATCCCAACTTCACACAGATCCACCCCACCTGTATCCCCGTTCCCGGTGCTCCTCAGACCTAGCTGCCTCTCAGTGGAGAAAGCCTCCGGAATGAGGTGCGTATCTGGGTACCCAAAAACAAAGAGGATCCCCTAAAGATACATAAAGGCGCGCTCAGGCCGACAGAGATCAAGGAAGAGGATCGTGATTATTACCTCGAAAGAAGATATCCGGCTTTCGGGAACCTTGTCCCTAGGGATGTAGCCTCCAGGGCAGCCAAAGAACGCTGCGATGCCGGATTTGGTGTAGGAAACACAGGCCTGGCCGTATACCTCGATTTTGCAGATGCCATCGAACGCCTTGGTAAAAATGTGATAGAAGCCCGCTATGGCAACCTTTTCCAGATGTATGAGAAGATCGTAGATGAAGTTCCTTATGATACACCCATGATGATATATCCTGCGATACACTATACCATGGGAGGCATCTGGGTTGATTATGAACTACAAACCACAATACCGGGGCTTTTTGCCGCCGGCGAAGCCAACTTCTCCGACCACGGTGCCAATAGGCTTGGTGCTTCGGCATTAATGCAGGGGCTGAGCGATGGATATTTTGTCCTTCCATACACATTACAGAATTACCTCGCCGACCAGATCCAGGTAGCCCGTATCCCAACCGACCACCCGGAGTTTGAAAAATCTGAAAAGGAAGTTAAGGAACGCCAGGAAAAACTTATGGCCGTGAAGGGAAGCCAGTCTGTCGACACCATCCACAAAAAGCTTGGCCTGATCATGTGGGAGAATGTGGGCATGGCCCGTGATAAGGAAGGCCTTGAAAAGGCTATCAGCGAGATCCGCGAACTCAGAAATAGTTTCTGGAAGGATGTACGCATTCCCGGCAGGATCGATGAGCTTAATGTTGAACTTGACAAGGCACTGCGTGTTGCCGACTTCCTGGAGCTTGGTGAGTTGATGGCCAAAGATGCTTTAAACCGTAATGAATCCTGCGGTGGCCACTTCAGGGAAGAATACCAGACCCCGGAAGGTGAAGCCCTTCGCGATGATGTGAATTATAAATATGTGGCAGCATGGGAATACCAGGGAGATGACAATGAGCCGATACTTCACAAGGAACCGCTGAACTATGAAAATATAGAAGTGAAACAGCGGAATTATAAATAATCAGGAAGTTAATACTATAAAATATTCACAATGGACTTAACATTAAAGATCTGGAGACAGGAAAACGCAAAAGCCAGAGGGAAATTCGAGACTTATAAGGTTAAAGGCATACCTGAAGACGCCTCTTTCCTGGAAATGCTTGACATCTTAAATGAAAGTATCGTTGACCGGGTGCAGCTGCCCATTGCTTTCGACCATGATTGCCGTGAAGGGATCTGCGGCATGTGCAGCCTGTATATCAATGGCCGTCCACATGGACCTGATGAGGGCATTACGGTATGCCAGATGCATATGCGTAATTTCAAAGACGGATCTACCATCGTCATTGAGCCATGGCGTGCAAGGCCATTTCCTGTTATCAAGGACTTAATGGTCGACCGTACTGCCCTTGACACTATCATTCAGGCCGGTGGATACGTATCGGTACGTACCGGCGGTGTGCCCGATGCCAACAGCATCCCGATCAAGAAAGAAAGCGCCGACCTGGCCATGGATGCTGCCTCATGTATCGGCTGTGGAGCATGTGTGGCTACCTGCAAGAATGCTTCAGCGATGTTATTTGTTTCAGCCAAGGTCTCCCAGATGGGACTCCTGCCCCAGGGAAAAATTGAAGCATCCAGAAGGGTACAAAAAATGGTGAGCAAGATGGATGAACTCGGATTTGGTAACTGTACCAACACCTATGCCTGCGAAGCAGAGTGCCCGAAAGAGATCAAGGTCACGAATATTGCAAGGATGAACAGGCATTTTTTGGGGGCTAAGCTTGGTGCTCAGAAGATGAGCGGATAAGATATATCTGAAATCTGAAATCCGAAATCTGAAATCTGAACTTCGAACCTCGCCCTTCTAACTTCAAACTCTAAGTACTCCAAGTATTTCAAGTACTTTAAGTACTTATTCTTATCTTTACCACATGCAATTCCAGGAGATTATCGGGCAGGAAAAAGTAAAGCAAAAGCTTATTAGCACGGTACTTGACAACCGTGTCAGCCATGCCCAGTTGTTTCTTGGCCCGGCCGGTTCTGCTAAGCTGGCGCTGGCAATTGCTTATGCGCAGTTTATCAATTGCAACAACAGATCAGAAAGCGATTCTTGCGGAGTATGCCCGTCTTGTCAGCAATTTGCAAAGCTGGCCCACCCCGACCTGCATTTCTCTTATCCCATAATAATTAGAAAGAGGGGCGACGACCGAAAGACTATCAGCAAGGATTATATCAGAGAATGGCGTGAGTATTTGCTTGAAAAGCATTACTTCCCTGAGCTGATCGAGTGGTACACAAAAATGGAGTCGGAGAAAAAACAGGGTGTAATCGGTGCTGATGAGTGTAACCAGATCATCAAGACCCTTAGCTATAAGAGTTTTGAAGGCAAATACAAAGTGATGATCATCTGGATGGCAGAGTTGCTCTATCATTCCGCTGCTCCCAAGATCCTCAAAATACTTGAAGAACCTCCTGAGAAAACGCTTTTCATACTGGTGGCGGAAAAGCAGGAACAGATCATCAGCACCATCCTTTCCCGGACACAGATCGTTAACATCCCTCCCCTGGATGACACTGCCTTATCGAACACCTTATCTGCACAGTTTGGTTATTCCGAAGATCAGATATCCGCTGTCGTAAAAAATGCCGGGGGAAATGTTATCAAAGCCGCCAAAATAGTTGAAGAGAGCCTGAGCGGTGATTTCTCGTCTGGCGAATTCAGGGAGTGGATGCTGCTGTGTTATCAGCGAAAATACAAGAACCTGCATGAGTTCGTAGGCAAGACCTCCCGTAACTCCCGGGCGAAGCAAAAACAACTCCTGCAATATGGGCTGAGCCTCTCACGAAACTGCCTTCTCACTGTTTATGGAAGGCAGGAACTGCTGGCTATCAGCGACAAGGAAGAAGAGAAGTTCACTATGAACTTCTCCAAATTTATCAATGAAAAAAATGCCATGGAATATGCCCGGCTCTTTGAAGAAGCCATTTTGCATATCGACAGGAATGGCAATGCCGCCGTGGTATTTATGGACATCTCGCTTAGGGTAGCACATCTGCTTAGTACCGGAATTGCGGAACGTAAACAGTAATTTCATATTTTTGTATGCTTCATAAGGACAGCATGGATAAAAAAAACGAAAATATCGTCAATAATAATTTCATAAGCAGAGGTTGTTCTGCTGCACCCCGTATATATGACAAAAATGATAACATATACAGTCACGGGTGTTGCAAGCTCGACAGCTGTGACTGGTTATCAGATATTCCCCCGGCCGATACAGGCCCGGCTTTTGCAAATGTTGAGATCAGGTTTAAAAACAGCAGGCTTGAGTTTTTCCACGCCCCTGCCGAGCTTGAACTTGAGATTGGCGACCTTGTAGCCGTTGAAGGCTCACCGGGACATGATATTGGCATCATATCACTGATCGGGGAGACTGCCAGGTTACAGATGAAGAAGAAAAAGGCAGTTCCTGATTCTGAGGAGATGAAAAAGGTGTACCGCCGGGCCCGGGTATCTGACATCGAGAAATGGATCAGCGCAGTAGACAGGGAAGAGCAAGCCAAATTCAAGACCAGGGAACTGGCAGGCAGCCTCAATCTGCAAATGAAGATCAACGACGTTGAATATCAGGGCGACAGCACCAAGGCCACTTTTTACTACACTGCAGAAGAGCGTGTCGATTTCAGGGAACTGATCAAATTAATGGCTGAAGAATTCAAAGTCAGAATAGAAATGCGCCAGATCGGTGTCAGGCAGGAGGCAAGCCGGCTTGGAGGCATTGGGTCTTGTGGCCGTGAGCTATGCTGCTCAACATGGATGTCGCGTTTTAAATCCGTCAGCACCAGCTCTGCCCGCATGCAGCAGCTATCACTAAACCCCCAGAAACTTGCCGGGCAATGCGGAAAACTCAAATGCTGCCTGAATTTTGAAAATGCCATGTATGAGGATGCCCTCAACGAATTCCCCAGCAGCAAGATCATTCTGAAAACCAAAAAGGGAGATGCAATACATCATAAAAACGATGTATTTAAAAAGCTGATGTGGTACACCTATGCAGAAGAAAGATCTGACATTATGGCGATCCCAATCGACAAAGTGAAGAGCATTATCAGCAAGAACGAAAAAGGTGTCCTGCCAGAAAAACTTGAGGACTTTGCCTTTGTAAAAGACAAAAAAGTTGATTTTGAAAACGCCGAGGGCCAGGATGACCTGACCAGGTTTGATTAAACAAACACAATATTTCATGCATTTTCTCCTTATTTATTTGAATTCTTTGATCAATATGAGAAGGCAAAGGGCAATCTATTCAATAATCATCCTTATCAGCATAAGCTTTAGTGCATGTGATCAGGGGAGTGTTTACCATGAGTACATTACCATCGAAGAGGCCAATTGGCATCAGGATTCAATACTGCATTACGATGTGCCTATTGAGGACAGCCTTGCCCTGAATGATTTTTTCATCAACATCAGGAACAATACGGACTATCCATTCAGCAACCTGTACCTGTTCCTCATAACAGAATTTCCAAATGGCCACTCAACCAGGGACACCATCGAATGCATCCTTGCCGACAAGAATGGCAAATGGCTTGGTTCAGGTTCAGGCAGGATCAAAGACAACAAGATCATGCTACAGCAGGCACTCCGGTTCCCTTTAAGGGGCATATATCATTTTTCCCTGGAGCAAGGCATGCGGCACGAGGAACTTAAGGGAATAGAAGATATCGGTTTCAGCATCGAAGCCCACAGGCAATAATTAAGTATAATCACTGCAAGCAATAATTTGCATGGGAACATCAGAGAAAAAAAGAAGAAGGATCAATTACATAGTCCGGTTCTGGGTCATTTATCTCTTCAGCATAGTGCTGGCATTTCTGATCTTTTTCGGCATCTCGCAGAGCTGGTTCGGGTACATGCCTTCCTTTGAAGAGCTGGAAAACCCGGAGCGCAACCTTGCCTCGGAAGTTTATTCATCTGATAGTTATCTCCTTGGCACTTATTATATTGAGAATCGCTCCGACATACACTTCAA
>DAOVZP010000315.1 GCA_030635045.1 Bacteroidota bacterium
GATCCTGAGCTCACAGAAGGTTGACCCGGTCATCGCCGATGATATCAAGTACAGGGCCTGGCGTGCCATTGCTATTGCCCTGCTGGTGATCTTTATTTACATTGCGATCAGGTTCCGCAGATGGCAGTTTGGCCTTTCCGGCCTGGTAGCATTGCTCCATGATTCGCTGATCATTATCGGAATATTCTCAATATTTTATAATATCCTGCCATTCAGCATGGAGATCGATCAGGCATTTATTGCTGCGATCCTTACTATTATAGGTTACTCCATTAACGATACTGTGATCATTTTCGACAGGATCAGGGAATTTTCCGGACTTTACCCGAAAAAGGATATGCGTGAAAACATGAACGCAGCACTAAACAGTACCCTGGCACGTACACTTAACACTTCAGGGACAACCATCATGGTACTTCTTGCTATCTTCCTCTTCGGCGGTGAAGTGATCCGCGGCTTTGCCTTTGCATTGCTGATGGGTATCCTGATCGGTACATACTCCTCTCTCTTCACAGCCAGCCCGATTGCTTACGACCTGCTGGGAGGTGACAGAAAACTGAAAGGTGTGCCTACAAAAATGATCAAACAGGTCCAGAAGAAAAAGAAAAAGTAACACATATTGTTTATTACTTAAAAGTCCTGAGCCTCTCGGGACTTTTTTTTTATTATTTTTGCTCTGATGATCACCGCAATTAACAGTATGGTACCCGCATTATTATTTCTCGATATTAGTTTCGGGGAGATATTTATTATTGTGGCTGTGATCTTTATCATCTTCGGGCCGCAAAAGATACCTGAGATCGCGAGAAAGGTGGGCAAGGGCATGCGGGAAATAAAGAAGGCTTCGAGTGAGATCAAGAGAGAGATCAACCGGGAAACGAATAATTATAAAACCGATCTGGATCTCGAAAGAATCGTAAATGAAAGTGATTTACCCGGTGACGAAAAGCAATCGGCAAAGCCGGAAGAAGGAAATAAAGAAATAGATAAGGAAGTTTGAATAAAACTGCCTTTTTATCGTTAGCATATAAGTTATATCAAATAAGATCAGTGTTCTATGCACCTTATTAAGAAACTCACGATCCTCATCCTAGTCAGCCTGGTAGTTTCTGCCACTGCCTTTGGCCAGCGCAAAAACTATGCAAGGTCCGGCGACGAAGCTTTCGAAGACCACAAATATGTTCTGGCCATTGAGCGATATAAAAAAGCCCAGGGCAAGATAAAAAATAATAAGGCAGAAAAAGACCGGGTAGCGTTCCATCTGGCGGAATGTTACCGGCTTACGGGAAACCCCAGGGCCGCAAAAGCTCAATACAAAAGGCTACACAAAACCGGTTATTCTAAAAAAGAACCCATTATCATGCTTCATTATGCAAATATTATGAAGTCTGGAGGCTTTTACGAAGAAGCACTTGAATTTTATAATCTTTATGCAGAAGAGGTGCCGGATGATCCCCGGGGCCTTGCAGGGGCGGAGTCTGTCGCAATGATAGAAGAATGGCTTGAGTTTCCAAGTAAATACGAAGTAGAATACATTAAGAAGATCAATAGCAGGCAATCCGATTTCTGCCCGACCTATGCCAGTGATAATTTCAATGAGCTGATCTTTACATCCACCCGCGAGGGGGCTACGGGAAAGAAGACCGATGAATGGACAGATATGAATTTCAGTGATCTGTTCACCACACGCATCGACAGGAAAGATGAATGGGGTGAGCCGGTCCTTCTCGATAACTCAGAAGAAGGTATCAACACAGAAGCCAATGAGGGGGGCGCTGTGATGAACAGCAGATATAATGTCATTTACTTCACACGCTGTCCGAATGAAGAAAAAAAGATCAATGGCTGTCAGATCTATACCTCACAACGATCGGGAAGGATGTGGAGCAAGCCGGAGATGGTCAGGCTGAGCAACGATTCATCGGATGCATTCGGGCATCCGGCCATCAGCGAAAATGAACTTATCATCTATTTCACCTCCAACCGTGAAGGCGGATTCGGCGGAAACGATATCTGGGTCGCCTTCCGTGATACCAAAGAAGATGAATTCAGCAGGCCCTTTAACCTTGGCCCGGTGATCAATACACCCGGTGATGAAATGTTCCCATACCTGCGTTCAGATACTGTTTTATATTTTTCATCTGACGGCCACCCCGGCATGGGCGGCCTCGATATTTTCATTACCACCATCGATGAAGAAGGCAGCTGGAGCCCACCGGAGAATGTTAAGCCTGCCATGAATTCTGAATTCAATGATTTCGGGATCGTCTTTCACCCGGAGGAGGAAAAAGGATTCTTCAGCAGCGACAGGCGGGGCCGAAAAGGCATGGAAGATGTCTTTTATTTCATCGTGCCACCACTGGAATTCACAATTACCGGTGTTGTCACAGATGACAGGACATTGCAATTCGTGATGGATGCTAACGTCAGCCTCGTAGGCTCCAATGGCACATCCGTGGCAACCAGAACAACGGAAGAAGGTGTTTATAATTTTGGAAAGACACAGGTGATGCCCAACACTACCTATGAGGTCGTTGCCAGCAAAACAGATTATTTTAACAGCTCGGCAACCGTCACTACCGTTGGCCATGAAAAGGGGAAGGACTTTACACAGGACCTCCTGCTTAAACCTATCCCGGAAGAGCCCATTGTACTGCCTGAGATATTATATGACCTGGCCAAATGGGATTTGAAACCGCAATATGAAGATTCATTGCAAGGATTGATCCTGACCCTGGATGAAAACCCGAGGCTGGTCGTTGAGCTGGCTTCTCATACAGATGCCCGTGACTCTCACGAACGCAACGATATACTTTCACAGAAAAGGGCACAGTCAGTGGTTGATTATCTGATCCTCAGAGGTATCGATGCGGATCGGCTCGTTGCCAAAGGCTATGGAGAGAGAGAGCCACGCAAGATGGTGAAAGATGTTACATTAGATGGTTTTACCTTTAATGAAGGGGACGTATTAAATGAAGAATATATCGCAGCTTTAGGATCATTTGAAGAACAGGAAGCAGCCCATCAGCTGAACAGAAGGACGGATTTCAGTGTCCTCAGAAAAGACTATGTGCCTAAAACAGTGATCAGCGAAGATCCCGTAGAGGTCACCATCCTGGTAAACC
>DAOVZP010000244.1 GCA_030635045.1 Bacteroidota bacterium
AGGCATTATCGGGAAGATAGTTTCACTGGTTGATGTATCATCAGGCAATAGTGATATGTATGGAGACCTTTTGCACCTTACTTTCGAAACTGAATGGACCGAAGGGGTGTTGATGGCGGGAGATGATGCTCTGGCATTGAATTTTTTTCCGTTCGGCAGTTTGCCCGACATGGCCTTCAGGTCAAATGTTGATGCCATAGAAAAGTTTATCAGCTCAAAAGAGGAATATTGGACAATACTCGATTCTTTTTCCAGGTCAGTAGGCATAAAAGAAACCGTACATGGCAGCGATGACTTTTTGTCGGACAACCTCCTGCGCCTGGTTGAAAAGAACGCAGATATAATCACTAAATGCTGGATGAATGAAGTCACAAGCAGAAAGTCCACCCCTACTTACGCAAAATTTGATCAGGAGGCATTATTCTCAAGGAACAATGATGTGATCCGGCAGTTCGGTGACTTCCTGGGTGGCAGATATTCAAATAAGGATATCAAGAAGTTCTACAGGAAGCTGGGGCAGGACCGCAGGGATGAAGGATTTGCTTTAAGTGAGGTGCTCAGCGCCTTGAGCCTTAGCCGTATGTGCATATGGGAATTTGCCTTATCGCATGGTATGTGGAACAAGCCCATCGGCATATACATGGCCCTGGAGCTTGAAAGGCGCATGATGCTGTTTTTTGATAAAGCTTCATACCATATCGCCCGGGGATATGAAAAATAAAATAAACGATGCAGCGATATTCCAACACTTCGAAAATCGCTACATCGCTCAATCGTGCAATCGTGCAATTTACCTTATCATCAGCACCTTTTCCCTTTCAACAGGTATATTATTCAGCGATACCTTCACTATATAAATACCTGAACCAACTGTCTGCCCGCCATCGTTGGCACCATCCCATATAACGGTTTGGTGTCCTACTTCCGGCTGTGCATCAGTAAGCATCCTGATAAGGCTGCCGCGTATGTCATACACGCCAATACTGACTGCAGCGGATGACTGCAGGTCATAAGTGATGGTACAGCTATTATTAGTTGGGTTCGGGAATATTTGCAGGTTCAGATCCTGATCGAAGGGGTTTTCACCTATTCCTTCGCCAAGGTCGATCCACAGCAGGTAATCTTCTGATTCGCCTTTCTCGAAGCTACCTACGCCATCCCAATCAAGGCTTACGTTTTGTTCGCTCACTGTAAAGCGTGTCCAGAGATAGCCAACATAGGGCCCGGCCTGGAAAGGTGGCGGGTTAAGTCCCGATAACGGGCCACTGTATCCACCGGGTACTACAAAGTTAACCAACACATGCTCAGGTACTACATTTCCGCTGCATAGTGTGGTATTATCAAGAGCCCATTTTCCATCATGGTTGAAGTCCATAACAACATTTACGACGGCATCGATGGTATCCATGTTTGTAACATCAATATCCACTTCAGGACCCCAATGCACCATATGGCAGATCGTATCGAGAAGGCCGGTAACAGCGGTGCAAGGCACAACGCTGTACGTTCCTCCGCTAAGCTGTATCGTATATGCCGGCGGCACTATCAATCCTGCATCTCCATCCAGGAAACATTCATCATTGTCGTAAGGAACACTGAACGGGCTACAGAGGCCTGCATTGCCATCCGTCTCGAAATCCTTCATAGGCCCGAAGAAGAGCATTTCATCCAGGTGGTGGATCACATAATGATTTGCCGGGCCAACACCGATACAAGTCGGGAAAGTTCCCAGCACTCCGGTTGAAGGATAACCCATTGAGCCTTCGGGGGCATCGCCATATTCAGCATCCGGTGGCGGTGGCGAACCGATGTCAATCAGATAATCCTCTGACTCACCATCTTCAAATGAGCCATGGCCATCCCAGTTAACAGGCATCATTGCTTCAGAAATAGTGAAGCGGGCCCATACATAGCCAACATTAGGGCCTATCAGGAAATTTGGTGGCAATAAGCCGGAAACCGGTCCGGTAAAGCCATTCGGGATAACAAAATTCTGCAGCACATGCTCCGGGGCCTGTGCACCCACACACTGGGCGATATCACCCCAACTGCCATTCCGGGTCCAATCAAATACCACATTAAGATATCCGGTAGTCTGGTTGGGCATGAAGTTCTGAACATGAATATCGATATTTGTTCCCCATACCGCATTTGTGCATATGTTTCCGAGTGAAGTACCAACTGAATTAGGGCATAATACCACTACCCCACCCTGGATTGTATATGGGTCAGGAAAAATAAGCCCTGCATCCCCATCCTGGAAGCATTCATCATTGTCGTAAGGTGTGAAGGAAGGACATAGTCCGGCATTCCCTTCAGGTTCAAAGTCAACCATCGGGCCCAGTATCGCACCAAAATTAGTATGGGAAATGAAGCCACTGGCGGGCACGTTCACACAGGTTGGAAAATTACCGATAACCCCGCTGGAAGGATATGCCATCACCCCATCAGGTGCATCGCCATATTCTACTTCACCCCCCGAAGCAGCTGTATCTACAAGAATGAGATAGTCTTCTGTTTCGCCTTCATCAAAGAAGCCGTTGCCGTCCCAGGGGACAGATACCGACATCTCGGAAATGGTAAACCTGCACCAGAAATATCCAGGTTCAGGCCCTATAACAAAATCAGGAGGGAAAAGCCCTGAAAGGGGACCGGAATAGCTAATGGGTACTACAAAGTTTTGCAGTACATGCTCAGGCACCATTACATCAGGACAATAAACAGTATCGCCCCATGCACCGTTCTTGTTCCAGTCGATGAGCACATTCATGAAAACATCAGCCTGCGTGAACGAGAAGTTGTTCACATCAATGTCAACATTTGCGCCCCAGACAGCAGTATCGCAGGGGTATCCCAGGCTTGTTCCGTTAGAGTTGGGGCATGTCACTACCACCCCACCCACAATGGTGAACGGCTCCGGCATGAGCAATCCGGCGTCACCGCCTGCAAAACACTCATCGTCATCATAAGGTGCAAATGAGGGGCATAATCCGGCATTACCATCTGGTTCAAGATCAACCGCAGGCCCCAGATCGGCTCCGTTAGTCAGGTGTTCAACCCATCCGTTGTTTCCCACTGTAATACATGTCGGGAATGCACCTACCACACCGTTGGAAGGATAGGCAAGCACATCTTCAGGCGCATCTCCGAAGTCGCTTTGCAACACAGCTGAAATGTGAAGCAGGTAATCTTCAGATTCTCCATCCTCAAAAAATCCATGGCCATCCCAATTCGCGCCAACCGGCAATTCAGAAATTGTGAATCTTGCCCAGACGTAACCGCTGTTAGGTCCGATCATAAAACCGGGGGGGGCAAGGGCCGAGAGTGGCCCGGCAAATGGGTTGGGAATGGGGAAGTCGACCAGCACATGTTCAGGATATGATACTCCACTACATAACACCTGGTCACCCCATATTCCATTCTGGTTGAAGTCCATGACCACATTCATAAGACCGATCGTTTGGCTGGGCATGAAGTTCGAAACATCGATATCGATGTGCCCACCCCATATAGCATTAGTACATGTAGTTCCCAGCGAGGTTCCGGTGAAACCCGGACATGGAACCACGGCATTGCTAATGATGGTATATGATTCCGGGAACAGCAGGCCTGCGTCGCCATCCTGAAAGCATTCATCACTATCATAAGGAGCGAATGTGGGACACAAACCAGCATTGCCATCAGGTTCAAAGTCAAATGTAGGCCCCAGCTGTGCACCAAAGTTCATATGCTGGACCCAACTGACCCCGACAGTCATACAAGTTGGAAACATGCCCATCACACCCAATGAAGGATATGCAATGGCTGTTTCGGGAGCATCCCCAAAATCGAATTCTGTCTGGGCATTTAATGACATCGATAATGCCATACCCAATAAAAAAACAAAAATAGTTTTGCAAAAAGTTTTCATGACAAATAGAATTTAATTCAACAATCTGTTA
>DAOVZP010000149.1 GCA_030635045.1 Bacteroidota bacterium
ATATATACCTTCATTTTCTCCAACATATCTGATAGTTAATCAGGGCGGTGTTGAAGTACTCGATTTTTACATCACATGCACCACCGATGACTGGGAAATGGTAAAAATTATCGTTACATATCCTGGTGGTCTTGGGAGTGAAGCATATACCGGAAGCGGACAGATTATGACCGCTGGAACACCTTTTACATTTTCAAATTACTTCCCAAAACTTACAGGAACTTGGACTTTCTCTATCTTGGGCTATATAAAATCCGGACAACATGTTGGCGAAATTTTTTCGGTAGTAACATCAATGACTGTAACCGGAAAATAGTAAAAAAAAGTTTCCACACAAGTGATCAATCATCTCAACACAGATAGAGGATCGGGGTATTTAATTGTAACCCGAAAGAATCGTTGCTTTACAAATCAACTATAACCTGCATATATCCTGTTGTAGAAATGGAATAACTGTCTTAGAACCTTTCGCCAACAGCCTTCCAATCAACCAGATTCCAGAAATTGGCAACATAAGCAGGCCTGGCATTTTGTTTATCCAGATAGTAGGCATGCTCCCATACATCACATGTGAGCAAAGGCGTAAGTCCACTCTTGATCGGGCATCCGGCATTGCTTTCCTGGATAATGTCAAGATTTCCGTAAGCATCCTTAATCAGCCATACCCATCCTGAACCAAACAAGGTGGCTGCAGCTGTGGAAAATTGCTCTTTAAAGTTGTCAAATGATTCGAAAAAAGAATTAATGGCAATCTCCAGCTTACCATCCGGCTTCCCGCCCCCATCCGGGCTCAGGCAGTTCCAATAAAAAGTATGGTTCCATACCTGTGCGGCATTGTTAAAAATACCTCCATCGGCCTTTCTAATGATCTCTTCAAGGCTCAGATCGGCAAACTCAGTGCCGGGGATCAGCTTATTCAGGTTGTTTACGTACGCCTGATGGTGTTTCCCATAGTGGAATTCAAGAGTCTGTTTTGAGATATGCGGCTCTAAAGCATCCATGGGATAAGGAAGTTCGGGTAATGTAAATGGCATTTCTATAAATTTTGGGGTTAATATTCAGTAATATGTAAAGGTAATAAAATACTGGCTGCTGGTTACTGGCTACTGGCTACTGGTTGCTGGGAGCTGGATGCTGACAGCCATCAGCCACCAGCCAACAGCTTACTTCCCCTTCTCCAAATATTCAACGGCACGCAAAAAAGTTTCATCAATATGATGGTAAACAGGGTAGAAGCCATCGTCATCATACAGGTTTCTGGCAATAAAGGCTTTCATCAGGATCTTGGTCCTGGCTTCCGATTGCCGGATCCCCTGCGGGTCTTTGTCTATGCCCATTTTCCCGGCATATGCAATAAATTCATTGAATACGGATTTGCTGATCTTGAAATTATTATCAAAATCTTCAAAGGATTCATACTTCCCAAGTTCGCCACGATGGTGATCGGTATATGTGAAAGCAAACTGAAATATCAGGCCCTTATCCAGGAGTTTATTATAATATTCGGCATAGTCACCGGAATTATACGGCACATAGATGTCGGGCATGATCCCGCCTCCACCGTATACCGTTCTTCCGCCGGGGGTGATGTACTTGAGAGAATCATTAAAATGAATGCTGTCTGCATTTTGTATCTCGCCATTATGAAAGCGTTCATAAAAGGAATCATAATAATCTTCCTTACCGTTCTCATATGATCGCTGGATACAACGGCCTGTGGGAGTATAATAGCGCGCGATGGTAAGCCTCACGGCTGAGCCGTCGGGCAGGGTCAGCTGCTCCTGCACCAGGCCTTTCCCGAAGGACCTGCGGCCAATAATGATTCCCCGGTCATTATCCTGAACAGCACCGGCTATGATCTCACTGGCTGATGCTGATCCTTCATTTATCAGCACAATGAGTGAATGATCTTCAAATTGTCCTTTGTGGGTGGCATAAGCGTAACTTCTTGGCCGGTTATTTCCTTCCGTATATACTATCAGCTTCTCGGCTTCGAGAAATTCATCTGCCATCTGTGTTGCAGCCTGGAGGTAGCCCCCGGTATTCCCACGCAGATCGAGGATCAGGCTGGTCATTCCCCGGTCCATCAATGTAATGAGTGCCTTTGCAAACTCCTCATAGGTAGTTGCAGAAAACTTGCTAACCTTAATATACCCAATCGTATCTCCCGGCATGTACGACACATCAATACTGAAAGTTGGAATAATATCGCGAATGATGGTGAAATCAAGCAGCCCCCTGATCCCTTTCCTGTATATTTTAATATCGACTTCTGTCCCCCTGGGGCCCTTCAACATACTGATGGCACCTTTATTATCAACCCCGACACCGGCCACCAGGCTGTCGTCCACAATTACGATACGGTCACCTGCCAGCAATCCCACCTTTTCCGATGGCCCTCCTGCAATGGTCTGTATCACTGTGATGGTATCACTCTCGATGCGAAATTGTATGCCGATACCTTCAAAATTACCCATAAGCTCCTCATTCACCTGCGACAGCACATCCGCTGAAATATATTGGCTGTGAGGGTCGAGGTTTTCCAGTATTCCCAATATGGCATCGTCTGAAAGCTCGTCCCTGGAAACCGAATCAACATAATTGCCAAGTATATAACTCATCAGGTCGGAAACCTTGTTATATCGCTGGCCCGAAGGAGCAAACATCCCGCCATGGAAATCTGATTGTGGGGTCAGTTTAATCCCTGCCCACATTCCCAGGAGTAAGACAAGAGCAAAAACTATGGGAAGATAATATCTGTATTTCTTTTCTTTAAAACTCATATTTCAGGGGATAATGACTTGAAAAACATCTGCAAAATTACAAAATACATATGAATAGGAGTAAAAGAATAAACCAATGGTAAGTATCATTTTGCAGCCGGTTGTCCTTTTTCAAACCTTAGAGAAGCTGAGTTGATACAATATCGCAAGCCTGTCGGGGGAGGGCCATCGTTAAACACGTGTCCCAAATGACCACCACAGCCTCCGCAAAGCACTTCGGTGCGAATCATGCCTGATGAACTGTCTTTATTAAATACAATGCTTTTATCAGTGTATGGTTCAAAAAAGCTGGGCCAGCCACAACCGGAATCAAACTTTGTGTCGGAAAGAAAGAGTGAGTCTCCGCAAGCTGAACAATAATATGTCCCGGTATCTTTTGTATCATAGTACTCACCGGTGAAGGGTCTTTCAGTTGCACCTTCCCTTAAAACCTGGTATTGAAAGGGCGAAAGGACTTTTCTCCAATCCTCTTCGGATTTTGCATTTGAATATGTCATATCATCAGTAATATTAAGTGTTTTGGAGTTGCTGCATGAGGAAATAATAAACACTGCCAGCAACAGGATATAATGATATAGATCAAGCCCGGCTTTCCATTTTTTCATGGCCCTTTTTCCCTGATAAACATTCGGAGAGCGTTATTGTTGGCCGGCATTGGATATTATATAAACTTGAAATTCTCTTTGTAAGTCCTATCTTTATAAAAACTAAATCGCGAATTAAAAAAATCCTGTCATGAAAACACTGTCAATTTTTTCATCGATTATTATTTTAATATTCATCATACAGCCGGTAATGGCACAACCGGGCAGCCTCGACGAATCATTTGGTACCGGGGGAATAATCACAGCACCCCTGACCACCCATGGTGAGCACGGCTATGCCGCTACGATTCAACCCGATGGTAAAATTTTAGTGGCCGGATTTCAGGATGTTAGTGGTAACCAGAATTTCGCCGTAGCAAGATATAACACCAACGGCTCCCTGGATAATAGTTTCGGTACCGGGGGTCTGGTTCTTTTCGATGCCGGAACAGAATCCGATGCTGCATGGGCCTTGGCCTTACAGGATGATGGTAAGATCATACTGGGTGGCAGTGTTTACAATCAGAACACAACTTTTGACGATTATGCACTGGTACGCCTCAATTCTGATGGCACACCTGACAACACATTTGGGACGGGTGGGCTGGTAATAACTGATATTGATGGATATTGGGACAATGCTTATGCTATGGTATTGCAGACAGATGGAAAGATCCTGCTTGCAGGAGAAGGATATATAACCAGTAATCGCAAGGTATGTGTAGTCAGGTATAATACCGACGGTACACTGGATGCTTCTTTTGGTGCCGGTGGAATTGCCATTCATGTTATTGGTTGTGGTGAAGAAAGAACCAGGGCCATCGCCTTGCAGGCTGATGGGAAAATCATTGTGGCAGGGTATTTTAATGAAGGAATAGACGATCAAACTTTCGTCACAAGGTTCAATTCCGATGGCACAGTTGATAATACATTCGGAAACAATGGAACAGCAACTCTGGACATTGCAGGTAATGACGACCAGTTCTGGACATTATATATCCTCCCTGACGGGAAGATCCTTGCCGGAGGAACAACTGATCCAGCCGATGATCCTGATTATTTACTTGTCAAATATCTTTCCGATGGTACCCTTGATAATAGTTTTGGGAGTAACGGCATGGCCCTGAATAATTTTGGCGTCAATGATTTCCTGAAAGCTATGATTGTCGATGCTGATGGTAAGATACTGACTGCGGGCGGAGGATTTTCTTTTGAATTGATACGTTTTCTTGATACCGGATATCCGGATACGGACTTTGGAACCAACGGAATAGTAAATACAAGCATTGGTAATTTTTGTTTCGCCCATTCAGTCTGCCTGCAGGCGGACGGGAGGATCGTTGTTTCCGGGCATTCAAATGACGGGAATGATTATGATCTGGCAGTTGCCAGGTATCACGCCGCAGAAGGCAGTTATGTAGATGAACAATCCGCGCTCTTTGCTCATGTTAATGTATTCCCAAACCCGGTTTTATCCGGCAACAATATAAATCTCGAATATACCCTTGAGGAGGATGAAGAGCTAAGCATCGAATTGCTTTCCATAAACGGCAAGCTCCTTGAAGTCCTCTCGGAAAAGCAAAACAGTAAGGCCGGCCCGCATAAGGAAAGCTTTAAACTACCGGGCCATCTTTCTGCAGGTATCTATTTCATGCGCTTAACAAGCTCACAAGGATCGGCAGTGGTAAGGCTGGATATTCAGTAACAGATTCTGAACTCTGAACTCTGAACTTTGAACTTTGCACTTTGAACTTTAGGCACTTCTCCACACAATAATTCATGGGTACGCACACGTTATCCCTTTGCACACCTCTCCTCCACCATTTTCTTAAAACATGATA
>DAOVZP010000046.1 GCA_030635045.1 Bacteroidota bacterium
ATGCAGGATTGTTGGCTGAAAAATTAAATTTGATAGTTGAGAGGTTAACAGGGGCCAGCTACAATGTGATCTTTGGCTCCACAGGCTCTGAAGCAGTTGAGATCGCCATTCATCATGCATTATTTGAATGGCGGAAAAAAGTTGAAGACCTCAAGCATATGCAATATCAGAGGTATGGGGCAGAAGCATCCGTCCTCCTGAAAGAAGTCTGGAAATCAAATGAAGCCAGGCTTTCAGACACCAGCGTCCATATCATTGCATTAAAGAGTTCATTCCATGGCAGTAGTTCAGGGGCCAGATCCCTGCTTGCCAATACAAAAAAACGAGAAGCCTTTAAAAATATCCTGGGAATTTCACCTGTTTTTATCGACGACCAGTCTGAAGATTGGAATGAGCAACTGGAGATGGAATTGAATGCCAGGACTGTCAGGCTACATGAAGTAGTTTACCATGAAAATGAATTTATCCGCCGGGAATTAAACATCAGTACAATTATCGCAGCTATTGCCGAGCCGGTCATTGGAGAAGGCGGGATCCGCATTGCTGACGCTGAGGTTATAAAGTCCCTTTCAACCTGTGATTATCCATTGATCATGGATGAAATTCAATGCGGCCTTGGCCGCTGCGGTTCTTTTCTGGCGTCGGAAGGGATCAATGCCGATTATTACCTTTTTGGTAAATCCCTGGGAGGTAATGTAGAAAAGATATCTGCGGTACTTATTGATAAAAACAGGTATATCGATGAATTTGGTGAATACTACACCTCCACCTTTGCCAATGGAGGGCTTTCAGCTAATGTTGCATTAAAAACACTATCCATTATCCAGGATCTTAAAGTCCCTGAAAAAGCTAAGATACAGGGGGAAAAGATCATGGCCGGGCTTAACAGGATCAAAGACATGTATCCGGAAGTGATCGCTGAGATATCCGGGACAGGACTTATGCAGGGGATCAGGTTTTGTGATATGTCGAATGACACGAATACCTTCCTGAGAAATCTGTATATTAAAGAATACTGTGGATTGATGTTTTCCTCCTATCTGCTTAATAAACATCATGTCAGAATATTCCCTTCACTTTCTGCCCCCAATATTCTAAGGGTGGAGCCGTCCGCTTTTGTCACGGATGAAGAGATAGACAAGTTTACAGGGGCAATGGAGGACCTTGCCGGTAAAATTGATAGAAGACAGTTATATGAGTTGTTCTTACCCTTGATGGATGATGATCCTTTCCAGGACAATAAAGGGAAGATGCCTGATGAGGGATTTATGGTGACATCACTGGAGGAGCCTGCCGATAATGCTGTAAAGGTAGCCTTGATAGCACACTTTGTATATCCGGCAGAAGAATTGCGTATCCTGGAAAAGGATTTTTGCAAAGCTTCGGATACCGGGCTCAGGATACTTTTTAACCGTTTGCAATTGCTTCTCCAAATGAAGCCTTTTGTACTTCTTCAAAGGAATTTGTACGGGGGGAAGATACATTTTACTTTTATCACCATCCCTGTTGACTCAGCTGAATTTGAGCGTCTCATTAAGAAAAATAACAGGCAAAAGACCGTAAAGAAGATACAGGAAGCAGTTGACCTGGCTGGCGAGCATGGTGCAAAAGTAGTCAGCCTGGGAGCATACACATCTATTTTAAGCAATAATGGCCTTGCACTGGTGGAGCCTGACCATACTAAAATAGTAACAGGAAACACCTTAACTGCGGCTTCAGGTATCCACAGGCTTATTGAGCAGATAAACACCAAACCCCGGGTTTCCGGAAGTAAAATACTGGGAATTATAGGCGCATCCGGCAATATCGGTTCAACAATTGCCGAGGGCCTGCTGAACTCAGGAATTGAATTTGAAAAAGTATATTTAATGGGACGGAATGAAGGCAAACTTAATAATACCCTGGCGCATATTGACCAGAACATCATACTGAAAAACAAATCGAAAATTGAGATTGCAACCAGCCTGTCACCTTTGAAGCAATGTAACATCATTATTGTGGCTTCAAATACGAACGATCCACTAATATATCCGCATCATTTAAGCAATGACATGCCGATTATGATCTCCGACCTTTCTATCCCTGCAGCCGTATCCAGGGAGGTAACTTTAATGCCGAATGTGATCAATATTCCTTTTGCTTCATATATTCGTTTAAGCGATGACCCGGATTTCATTATAAGCTCTCATACGCCAAAAGGAGCTGTCTTTTGTTGTGTTGCAGAAGCAATCCTGCTCGGCCTCGAGCCATTGAATTTGTCGCTGAAAGGGAAAATATCCAGTGATAGTATTCATACCATAACCAAAGCGGCTGAAAAATATGGTTTTTTTGATAAGCTGGGAGCAATGAAAACCTAAAATACGTGATGAGCTATGTCTCACATTTATGATTTTGGAATATCACAGGAAGATGCACTGGTTGAACACCGTGCCCTGAAAATTCATGATAAGGACAGCTTATTATGCATTTCCAGCGCAGGGGAGGTGCCTTTGAATATGCTTGCATTGAATGATATTAATATCAAAGCAGTTGATATTTCAATGAATCAAAATTTCCTGACAAGCTTAAAGATGAATACCATCCGCTCCCTTGAACCCGTGGAGGCGGCGAAATTCCTGGGATTCTTCGAAACAAGCCGGGAACATCGTAAGCAGCTATATGTGAGGGTTTCGGAATTTTTTACCGAAGAGGAAAAGTTATTTTGGGTTCAAAATATTGCTGTGATAGAAAACGGACCGGTTCATGCAGCCCGGTTTGAAAAGTATATTGCAAAATTTAATAAGACCGCTTTGCGGGTCATCCGAAAAAAGAATATGGATAAACTGTTTGCCTTAAGTTCGACTGAAGAGCAAAAGGAATTTTTCGACAGGAAAATAGGTTCTTTTCTGCTGAAGATGATCTTTAGGATAACTTTTCATCCGTGGATCTACAGCAACAGGGGGATTTCTAATAAAGGACTACAATACAGCGGCTACAGGAATATTTCTGATTTCTTTTTCAGTAAGTTCAGGGACTTCTGTTGTTCTACGATAGCCAGGGAAAATTACTATTTGCAATTCACTTTCTATAACAGGATCCTTTTTCCTGAAGCCTTGCCCGAATATCTCACCGAAGAAGGAATGGACCGGATCAGAAGAAACCATGAAAACCTGGATATCTCTGCAATGTCTTATAAAGAGGTGCTCAGGCAGTGCAAAAAAGGTGAATTCAATAAATTCCATCTTTCCAATATTGGCGATTGGATGGATAAAGAGGAATATGCCGGCTTGCTCAGGCTCATCATTGAAAAATCTTCCGGGCCGGGTATGATCAACGCACGTTATATATATTATAAACATCCAATACCTGATGATTTAAAGGACAGCCTGGTTGAAGATCATGAGCTTGCAAATAAACTGACAGAACAAGACAGGTATCCATTTTATAAGCTGAGGCCTCTCATGATCCGGTAATGAAAATTATTTTCAGTAATATGGGAAATAAAACTTCTTCATATAATATTAAGCAAATAGGACGCGAATACAATAACGAGATGTTAGAGATACTCAGCGAAAATCCTATTGAGTCTGCCGGACTTAGCCTTTGCTTTGACAGAAACCCGGATATTTTCAGAATGCCGGAGATAAAATATAACCCGGCCAGGTTTGTGGGATTTCTGAAGGAAAAAGAACTGCTGGGTTTTGGCTTAATTGGATTCTATAATGCATATGTTAATGACAGACCTACAACTGTCTTTCATTTTACAGACCTTTATGTCAGGGGATCTTCACGAAGACTGGGGTTCTTCTACAAAGCATCCGATCTTCTGTTCAAAGAGGCATTTGAGAAGCAGATGTGGGGGTACTCCATCATCATGCATGGGAATAAAAATGCCGAAAGCCATATCTCAAGGGGGCATGATCATTACCCGTATATCCCCCATTCTAAAATAATCGGAACACTCGATGTGCGAAATATTATGATCACGTTCAGGAAAAAGGAAAGTAAATCTTACCAGGTTCGAAAAGCAACGCTCAATGATTCTGACTTTATCGTGCATATGTTAAGTGAAGAGCACTCCAAAAGGTTCTTTGCACCATATATTGATGACAAGGTTTTTAGGAAGAACTTGTCGAAAAGGCCTGATTTTGGCATTGGAAATTACTATATCGCCGAAAAAGATGGACAAGCTGTCGGGGTTTGTGCCGCATGGTCCTGCTCCTCTTTCAAACAAACGCGGGTGTTAAAGTATGGAAGGAAAATTAAGCTCACAAAGAAAATTCATTCAATATTATCATTCTTCTTTAAGATTCCCGGGCTTCCCCCAAAAGGTGGATCCTTCAAAGAAGTGTATATCACTGATTATGCTGTCAGGGAGAGGGACCCGAAAATATTAAATGCTTTATTATGCAGGATCTACAATGATTACAGGAAGTTAAATTATAATACAGTCATTTTCGGAAGTTATAAAAGCGATAAGCTTCTCAGGGCTGTAAAGGGATTTTTTAATCAATCGGTAAAATCACATATTGTGGCATCTTCGTACGACCCATCATTGCTCAGTTCAGCAACGGAGAAATCCTGCAGACCCTATATTGATATAGCATTGTTGTAACTTGCATCAAATAGTAGCTATCATATGATAAAGAATGTATTCACGGACTTGTTTTATTTCTGCCTGATATTGATCTATTGGCTTATTGCAATTTTATTATTACTGCCAATTCAATTTTCAGACCGGATGATTGGAACAAGTATTTTTAAATATTTAGATAAACAGATCAGAAAAGCATCGAATTGCTGATATGGAAACTTTTGCCATCATCTTATTCATCATTATAATTGTTTTTGTATTCTGGAGGTTTGTTTATTTCTTCAGAAATCCTGACAGGAAAATTAACTATAATGACAATAACATCCTGTCTCCTGCAGACGGATTTGTAGTATATGTTAAAAGAGTTGAGCCGCGAAGCGAGATCTTCTCTATTAAGAAGGGGGATAGGATATTGCTGGATGATCTGATGTTTATTGACGACAGCACTTTGCTTGATAAGCCGGGTTGGCTGATAGGGATCTGCATGAGCCCGTTGGATATTCATTTTAATCGCTCGCCTGTAAGTGGAACGATTGCAAAGATCAGACATGACTACCCTACAAAGGAGAGGAAAAATAAAGATATGTTTCCCGGCCTGCAGAACCTGTTCTTTAATATCAAACCGTATTATAAGGATTGTGATTATATCATACGAAATGAAAGGGCATCCTATATTATTAAGAATGAAATTTTAAGCGTGTATGTAACGCAGATTGCCGATAACTGGATAAAAAAGATCGTAACCTATAAAGATAAGACGGAAGTCAGGCAGGGGGAGGTGTTTGGATTGATCAGGATGGGGTCACAGGTAGATCTTTTTATTCCTGATGATAAAGATATGATCAAAGTAGTTGTAGAGGAAAGAAAGCATGTTAAAGCCGGGATCACCATTTTAGGAACGATCCAAAACCCATTTTAATGTTTATTATTCGTTATCATAAATTCATTATCGGATTAATCCTGGTCTGCGTAGCTGTTTCTTTTGTATTTATCCCAAACCTGAAAGTCGAATATGATTTCCAGAGTTTTTTTATTGAGGGGGACAGGGACCTGGATTTTTATAACGATTATGTGAAGATATTTGGTTCGGATGATAATGTATTATTGGTAGCAATTCATAGCGAGGATGGAATCTATAAGCATGAGCTGCTAAATAAGATCCGTGATTTCACCTTTGATTGCAAGCGCCTTCCTGATGTTATTGATGTAAATTCAATAACCAATATAAAAGGAATGATGGAAACACCGCTCGGTATGATGACATTCCCTTTATTACATTATAAAGACACCCTGAGATATGCTAAAGACAGCTCAAGGATTGCAAGGGAACCATTGATAAAAGGCTGGTTTGTTTCACATGATGCAAAATCAACAGCAGTTGTGCTTGAGGTAGATCAGCAGATAGATAAAGAGTCGAAAAACGATCTTATCTATGAATTAGACAAGCTTATTGAGGCATATTCTTTCCCCGAAACCCATATTGCCGGGACCCTGAACTACGAAACAAGGTATTTCCGCATGATCGACCGGGAGATCCAGTTAAATATTCTATTGTGCGCACTAGTAATTGTATTGAGCTTAATCCTGATATTCAGGACATTGTCGGGGGTTTTACTTCCGGCGATAACCGTAATAATTGCGATGATCCTTCTGTATGGCTTTCTGGGGATCCTTGATAGACCATTGGATGTATTGAGCACCCTTTTCCCAACCATTATGTTAGTGGTTGGGACCTCCAACCTGATCCACATTTTATCGAAATATAAAGATTTACTGGCTAAAGATAAAAAGAAGATGCCGGCCATTATTGAAACATTTAAGGAACTTAGGGTAACGATCTTCCTTACATCATTGACTACGGCAATAGGATTCTTCTCTTTATCGATCTCCTCAATGAAACCATTCAGGGATTTTGGGATCGAAGCCGGTATTGGAGTACTTATTGCTTTCATTGTGTCAATTGCTTTTGTTCCATCAGTACTTGTTAACATCAAACCTTCATCGATATACAAAAAACGAAAACCTAAGCTGCTGGTCTGGTCTGAAATATTAGATAACGTTTATTACCTTGTAAGCAGAAATCCTAAAAGAGTAATTTTCATAAGCCTGATCATCTTAATAGTATCTGTAATCGGGATTTTCAGAATAGATTCAAATAGTTACATCCTGAGTAATTTTTCAAGACAGTCATCCTTAAGGAAGGATTTTTACTTTTTTGAAAAGAACTTCTCGGGAGTTCGCATTTATGAGATGGCAATACAGGTCACGAATGGTGGTTCAATAACAAATCTTAAGGCTTTAAAAGAGATAGATAAGATGCATTCTTACCTGGAGGGAAATCCTGATTTTGGAGTAGTGTATTCCCCTGTTACTATCTATAAATATGTGAACCAGG
Source organism: Bacteroidota bacterium (assembly GCA_030635045.1). Lineage (GTDB taxonomy): Bacteria > Bacteroidota > Bacteroidia > Bacteroidales > B18-G4 > B18-G4. The sequence continues at coordinate 6,969 of DAOVZP010000046.1, forward strand.
TTTCCGAAGGAGGGATCCCATCTGCTTTTATACTTCCTGATAATCAATTAACGATCAGGGAATATGATGAGAAAGCAATGAAAATTAATCGAAAACTGTATTATAAGTTTATTGATTCCACAAAGACCATGGGTAAGATCAGTGCGAGGATGAAAGATATTGGATCGGACAGAATGAAAGTTTTTATCGGTCAAACTGAAAATTGGATTAACAACAATATCGACACTGATATTGTAAGCTTTCGTGTTACCGGTGTTGCCTTCCTTGCCGATAAGAGTAATGACTACTTATCGAGAAATATGCTCGTGAGTCTATTGATCGCTTTTATTGTAGTAAGCATTATAATGTTTTTATTGTTCATGAATTTTAATATGGTTGTTATTTCGTTAATACCCAATATTATACCCTTGGTAGTTATAGCGGGGATCATGGGTTTTTCCGGGATCATACTCAATGGTCCTATTGCAATAATTTTTACTATCGGATTTGTAATTGCTGTTGATGATACCATTCACTTTTTAAGTAAGTTTAAATTTGAACTCAATAAGGGACAGGACATTCATGCTGCCATACAAACAACAATGCGAGAAACCGGGAAAGCGATCATCATCACCACAATAATTTTATTCTTTGGATTTATTGTCTTGTTGCACTCAGATATCAAGGAGGTTTTTTACCAGGGCCTGTTGGTGGGGATTATGCTGATTACTGCTTTGATTGCTGATCTGTTCCTGCTTCCTGTTCTTTTGATTGTTTTCTTAGGCAGGAAAGAGGAGGGAGGCAGTTGACGGTTGACGGTTGACGGTTGACAGTAGGCAGTAGGCTGTAGGCTGTAAGCTGTAGGCAGCCACCAGCCACTAGCTACCAGCATCTTCCCAACTTGACACACCCCCTTATAATCACTATCTTTGCATATGAAATAAAGGTGCAGATCTTTATTTCCCATCCAAACGCTCTGCTTAATCAATAGCTGAATCTTAAAACCGCAGAGCTATGAAAATAAAAATCTTTTATAGATTAATTGCCCGAAGACTTATTGAATGAATTATTGCAAATTGACTGATGTCTGCGAGCTTCATTTGCAAAATATACGGCAAAGTAGCACCAATTATCATGCAATTTGCAACTGTTGCTAATCAGGCCATTAGTGTCATTCAAATCAATTTCCAATTCAAGCGGATCAATGGTAGTTTTATCAAAAATTAGTTGCCATGAAAACAAAAATCTTACTAATTGCAGTTTTACTTATTCTCTCTTCCTGCTCTTTTTTCCGTGTAATCCCTGAAAGCCCTCATTCAGCCCAATCGATAGGGCAGTATGTTGGTGGGAAATACCTTGTGCTTCACCGGGGAGACGAAGCCTGGCATGCTTATGATCTGGTTGTCGCAAATGACAGTCTTTATGCAAAATTGGACTTGCAACTGGGATATCACATTAAATATCTTGCACCCAAAGAAAAAGGATTGAATAAGTTTGACAGAAGAAGTGAGCCCGTCGAGGTCAATTCAGTTCATATTTATACAAGTGACACCACCTTCAATAGCTTTAACTCTATCGTCTC
>DAOVZP010000071.1 GCA_030635045.1 Bacteroidota bacterium
AGGCTGATAAAGCTTCAATATCCTTTCCATCTGCAGGCTGTAGAGCTTGCTGAAGAAAAGCCGGGCAGCTACTATGTATTCATATACCGTGAACAGGACTCAGGAACAGTTCGTTTTACGAAACTTTCAGTGCTGCATGCATGGCTGTTCGACACTATGTTGCATAATCCCGGCATTGCCGCTATTCAAATGCTTCCTGAAATTGCAAAGACATTTAAGATACAGGATATCGAAACATTAAAAAAACAGATAAGTAATTTCCTTAAGGAAATGCTTGAGGCCGGGGCGCTTCTCGGTTTCAGAAAGAAATAGAAGTAATAACTAAACTTTATTCAATCATGAAAGCAATTATTAAAACATATGACCGGTTTTCCGACAGCATATCTATGGCGGCCGATCTTCCATTATTATTTTTAAGGCTTGTTCTGGCTTACGGGTTTTATAACCCGGCCATGATGAAGCTGAAAGACGTAAACGCCATTGGTGGATGGTTTGAAAGCATGGGATACCCCTTGCCATACCTGAATGCATACCTGGCCACCATCACTGAAGGAGTGGGTGTGATATTACTGGTGCTGGGCCTTGGGACAAGGATCATCTCCGTACCCCTGATGATCGCCATGCTCGTGGCCATATTTACCGTGCATTATGCCAATGGCTTCAACGCAGGAGACAATGGATATGAGATCCCGCTCTATTACCTGCTGATGCTCTTTACCCTCTTTGTTATGGGGCCGGGCCGCTTGAGCGTGGATTACCTTATCAGAAGTTTCAGGAAGAGATAATTAATATCACAACCTCCTGGGATGCCTGTTGAGGAGCTTCCCGGCTCTTAATATCTTCACCCCGCAGAAATGTGGGGTTTTTTGTTTTTACTTTTTAAGGCGAGAACAGTATTTTAATCCATATTGATTTTTATCAATGCATTGTCGTTATACAAAGTGTAATTTCCGATTTGAAAACTCCGTGATTAATTGAATTATCAATTTCTGATTACTAATATTGAATTGATATTTCTGTCAAATTTTTATTAAAAGACATTTAAGCACTAAGACACATAAATACAGAATATGCCGATACAAATAAAACGACACCTGATTATTCTGGCCATTTTGATCGCAGCTTTTGTTGTTTTCCAACAACTAATGATACCTGAATCATTTGGAGAACTGGGACATTATAGGGCCAATTCCCTTGAAGACAATGAGCTGTTTGATATACATTATGCTGGCCAGGAATCTTGCTATGAATGCCATGAAGATATCAGTGATCTGAAGGAAATGGATCTGCATTATGATCTTTCCTGTGAAACATGTCATGGTCCGGGGACTGATCATAATCTTAGTCCCGACTCAGTTGAACTGTTTATTCCTGATGACCGGAATTTCTGTGGCCTTTGCCATGCAAAAAATACCGCAAGAAATGAAGATGCAGTATTTCAAATTGAATTGAAAGAACATAATCCTGACAAGAACTGTACTTATTGTCATAATCCACATGCCCCATGGGAATTAAGAAATCAAGACCCTCAAGAAGAGAATTTCTAAAATCTGCATCAGCACTTACGGGAGTTGCCGTTGCTACATTTATTGGAGCACCTTTTAATGGTGTTGTGATTGCATCCGAGCCTGCAGGGGCGAAAGGTCCATGGTATGGTTACGGTATTGATATTGAAAAGTGCATAGGATGCGGTCGTTGTGCCAATGCCTGTAAAAATGAAAACAATGTACCTCAAAAACCGTATTATTTTCGGACCTGGATAGAACAGTACACTATAAAAAATGATGGCAGCATTCATATTGAGTCTCCCAATGGAGGTGTTGACGGCTTTGAACAGAAAATACCGGAGGAAGAAATATTTAAATCATTTTTTGTTCCTAAAATGTGTAATCATTGCCATAAATCTCCCTGTGTCCAGGTTTGTCCGGTAGGAGCTACCTATGACAGCCCTGAAGGAGTGGTTCTGATTGATGATTCCTATTGTATAGGATGCCGGTATTGTGTTCAGGCCTGTCCTTATGGATGCCGCTACATCCATCCCGAAAAGAAAGTGGTTGATAAATGCAGTCTTTGCTATCACCGTATAAAAAAAGGGATGAACCCTGCCTGCGTGGAGGTGTGTCCAACAAACGCCAGAATTTTTGGCGATCTGAGGGATAAGGAAGGGCCCCTGGTTGAGTTTTTAAGAACGCACACCTGTCAGGTACTGAAACCACATCTCAATACTGGTTCAAAGCTTTATTATAATGCACTAAGCGCTGAAGTAAGATAATATGGAAAACCATTACGATCATTTACAGGAAATGCTAACACGGGTTGATGGATTTATCTACCCGAATGAGATTGAGCTTCACTGGGGAATACTGGTTGTTGTTTATCCCTATGTTACCGGACTTGTTGCAGGGGCATTTATTTTAGCTTCACTAGAAAGGGTTTTTAACGTTAAAGTGCTGAAGCCTACTTATCATATTGCCTTGCTTACGGCTCTGGCTTTCTTGCTCACAGCAACACTCCCCCTTGTAAGTCACTTGTCTCAGCCCGGACGGGCTTTTCAAATAATGGTAACGCCAAATCCCAATTCGGCTATGGCTATTTTTGGTTTTGTGTATCTGTGGTACCTGATGGTAGTACTACTCCTGGAAATATGGTTTGATTACCGGCGTGATATTGTAATATGGTCGCGAGAGAAAAAGGGATTGCTTAAGTGGGTATATAAGATTATGACAATTGGCATATTTGACCTATCACCTAAATCGATTGAATGGGATAAGAAAATCGGATATTTTATTACCGTGGTGGGTATACCAAGTGCATTCTTACTCCACGGTTATGTCGGATTTATTTTTGGATCCGTTAAAGCCAATCCCTGGTGGTCATCGGTGCTGATGCCCGTGATCTTTCTTTTTTCTGCCATGGTATCAGGCATTGCTCTTGTAATGCTTGTATATATGATTGTTTCATTTATCAGACGGGTCAAGATAGATATGAAAGTACTGGATACCATTGCAAAGTATCTTTTTTATATTCTCATAATCGACTTTTCCCTTGAAGCTCTTGATCAGATCCATCGGATTTATGAGGCTGAAGAATCATTCGAGATCATTTCCTTGCTGGTTTCCGGAAAGTTAAGCATTACATTGGGCCTGATCCAGCTCTTTTTGGGTACATTGATACCGCTATTTGCCCTTGGCTTATTCCAACTGTATAAGCCTGCCAACAGAATCCGAAAATGGGTATACTTCATTGTGGGTTTTCTTGTACTGATTGGCATTTTCTTTATGCGGTGGAATGTAGTTATCGGGGGGCAACTTTTCTCAAAAAGTTTTTATGGATTTACAAGTTTCAAATTACAGCTGATTGGATCTGAAGGCTTGTGGATGGCAATACTGTGGATGGTTGTTCCTGTTCTCATTCTGGCGTTTCTGCTGTGGCTTCTTCCACCCTGGAAAAGAGTACCTGAATAACCTTTATATGAACTAATTTTTATAATAGCTGAGTTGAACTATTTTCATTTTTATTTTAGAAAGGAGACTACATATGTCATTAGGTGAAAACTCAATTACTGAACAATTGGATGCAATCCTCGATAAACTACGCATGATGGACAGGCGAATCAATATTATTGAATCAGAAATTGGAATTAAACCGGCTTTTACAGAGGAGGAGGAAGGGAACAATGGTAAAGCTTTTTCAAAGGCTGAATTGTCAGAGAATAAATCAACCGGGCATGGACTTGAATCGGGTTTTGGAGAGTACGGATTGGCCTGGATAGGCAACATTGTTCTTTTATTTGGGATCTCCTTTCTGATGAGATATATCCAAACCAGCGGATATAACCTCATTGCTTCATTATTTGGTTATTTTATTGTTGCTGGCATTTTCTTGCTGTCTCAATACTTAAAAACGACTTATTCATTTCTGTCGCGCACATTTAATTTTACCGCATTGGCTCTGATGTATTATGTCACGTTGCGTTTGCACTTTTTTCTTGACGAACCTTTAATTGCCAACAAAACTATAGCACTTATTCTTTTGCTGGCGGTGGTAATTTTTCAGATATTCTATGCCGTGAAGCTTAAATCAGGGATTATTGCGGGGATGGCTTTTATCATGATGGTATGTACTGCCATTGTGAGTGACTCTACCCACATTCTATTATTCCTGATAACTGTAGTAGCTGCAATATCTACCACGTTTTATTTTAGGTATGGATGGTGGAAATTACTTTTGTTTTCAATATTTCTTGTATATATGGGTTTTGTGATGTGGTTCTTAAGCAATCCCATCATGGGGCATACTGCGGGCTTTATCGCTACTCATCAATTTGGGTTTTTATATCTGTTCGGCATAGGTGCCATATATTCACTGCTTGCTATTGATAATAAAAAGATTGAGTTTGCTGAGAACATAGCTATTAGTGGCGTATTATTTAACGGACTATTGTTTTCGTTGACGCTGGTTCTTTTTGTTAATTCTTTTTTCAAAACTGACTATATCCTACTTTTCTTCCTGATAACAATTTACTGCCTGGTATTTTCAGTTGTGCTTAAATACCGGTCAATATGGAAATTTGCACCGGCATTTTATGCATTGTATGGATTCCTGGCTCTGAGTATTGCTGTATATGGAATTTATGGATTTCCAAGAGTCTACTGGTTGCTTTCACTTCAAAGTTTATTGGTTGTAATCATGGCCCTGTGGTTTAGGAATAAGATCATTGTATTAATGAATGCAATGCTATTTATCTTATTCTTTTGTATTTATCTGAGCTCGTCAGAATCTATCAATGAGGTAAACTATTCATTTGCACTGGTTGCCCTGGCAACTGCAAGGATCCTTAATTGGAAAAAGGACAGATTGGAGATAAAGACCGAATTAATACGAAATATGTACCTGCTTTCGGCATTTGTTATAATCCTTTATGCGTTTTACCATTCTCTGCCGGTGAATTTTATAACTCTTTCATGGACCATAGTTACTATATGCTATTTCGTATTAAGTATAATTTTAAAGAATGTAAAATATCGGTATATGGCATTAGGGACGATGGTGGCAGCTGCACTGCATCTATTTGTTGTTGACCTGGCCAGGATTGATATCGTTTACCGGGTTATTGCCTTTTTATTCCTTGCCATTATTTCACTATTTATATCGGTATATTATACCCGCAGGATAAAAAAGATCAATAAAGAAAATACTGTGGGCTAGTGTTTGTAAAAGGTGAGCAATATTATTCAGTTACCCGGTTGAGCAAATCCTAAGTAATTTATCGTAATCAATTATTTCAACTAATTTATTTGACTGTATTATTATGTTTTCATCGTTGAAGGATTTCATGATCCTTACAACATTGTCCTTCGACATTTTGGTAAAATCAGCAATTTCTTGTTTCGATAAAGGCAAGTCAAATTTTCTGCTTTCAAATATATCGTCTGAAAAATACACTAAGGCATCAGCAACGCGACCGGCCATTTGTTTTTGAGTGAGGCTGATAATTCGATTGAATATTGAGATCATATTTTTACTCATATCCTGCATAAACTCATCAGCAAACTCTTTATTCTTTTCCATTATTAGCTTAAAGGTTTCTGTGTTGATGAAGCATACTGTTGTATCAGTTATCGCCGAGACAGTGAAATGATGCATATGATCAACATATAAACCGGGCCCCCCAATGAAATTAGTTGGTTTTATAAGCCTGAGGATAATATTCCTTGATTCCACGCCCTCAATGTACAATTTACAAAGACCGCCGGTTACAGATATTACATGCGATAAATTAGCCCCCTGCTTTCTTATAGTTTCTCCAGCCTTGTATTTTACCTGGCATCGGTTTGCATTAATCTCATCCAATTCCTCGTTGCTCAATAATCGGAACATATGCGACTTAGCCATGCAATTTATGCATGAACCGGATTGAAGACGTGAATCATATGTTTTTTTGTCAGTAGCCATCAATAGAAAAAAGCTCAATAATTAATGCTCATGAAATAACCAAACGAAGTTAATAATATCAGCAAACTTTTCAGTTAAAAACTGTTTATTATAAAATAAGATGACTTTATTATCCATCCCATCATATACGTTAAATAACTGTTAAAATTCAGAAAATCAATTTTATAAGAATTATTTTTACGCCTTGTAATCACGATAAATTGCTAATAGTTTAATAAAAAATATAGCAATGGTACCGAATGTAGAAAACACAGCAGTATTGAAGTCAGCCTTAAGCGGGGACCTGATATTACCCCATGATGATGATTATAATGAAGCCAGGCAGATCTGGAACGGGATGTTTGACAAAAAACCGGGAGTAATAGTACGGTGCAAGAACACGTCAGATGTGGCAAAGGCAGTAAATTTTGCAAGAGAAAATAACCTTCTTGTGGCGGTTAAAGGAGGAGGACATAATTCAGCCGGAACGGCTTCATGCAATGATGGTATGATGATCGATCTCTCCTTGATGCAAAATGTTGAGATAGATACCGACAATAACACAGCTAAAGTTGAAGGCGGTTGCCTGCTGGGAGCTGTTGATAAAGCGACACAAGAACATGGACTTGCTGTTTCATCAGGAATAATTTCACACACCGGAGTTGGTGGATTGACCCTTGGTGGAGGAATGGGATGGATCAGCCGGAAACATGGTTTTTCGGTTGATAATCTTTTATCGGCCGAGGTAGTTTTAGCCAATGGTGAAATCGTGTATGCAAGCAAAGACGAGAACCCTGATTTGTTTTGGGCTATCAGGGGAGGTGGAGGTAACTTTGGTATCGTCACCAATTTTGAATTCAAATGTGCTGATATTGGTACAGAAGTTTATTCCGGCCCAATTGTAAAAAGGTTTGATGATGCGAAGGAATATATAAGGTTTCACAGGGAATTTGTGAAAACAATGCCTGATGAAATGACAGTATGGATGGTTATACGTCATGCTCCACCTTTGCCATTCCTCTCTGAGGAAACCCATGGTAAATTGGTCGTGCTTGTCCCTTTTGTATTCCTGGGCGATGCCAAAAAGGGGAAAGAACTTATACAACCTGTTCGTGATTTTGGAGAAACACTTGGTGATGGTTCAGCAATGCATACATGGGTAGGTTGGCAATCTGCTTTTGACGGACTGGTTGATCATGGGGCCAGAAATTATTGGAAATCGCATCATATTAAAGAATTGTCAGATGAGTGTATAGATGTGGTTATTGATTATGCATCTAAAATGCCCTCTGCCGAGTGTGAAGTATTCATTCCGCATATGGAAGGAGCTCCAGGCAGGGTTGGTGCAAATGAAACTGCATTTTCTTTTCGCAGTACTCCATTCGTATTAAATATTCATACAAGATGGCGTGAGCAATCTGATGATGCAACCTGCATGAAGTGGGCAAGGGGTTTCTTTAACGAAACCAAAGCATTCAGCC
>DAOVZP010000097.1 GCA_030635045.1 Bacteroidota bacterium
ATGCTTCAGCCTTTTTGAGAAGAAGATCGAAAAAGGATTTTTGTTAAAACCAACAGTTTTCCCAGCCCTGGAAAAAGCTGTTAAAAATCCTGTCAGGAAAAAGCGTTGTACATTAACTACCAGGTCATAACGCTCCGACTGTACCTCTTTCAAGATTATATAAAGGTTTCTCAGTTTTTTATCGGATTTATCCCATATATAAAGTTTCCTGAGGTAGGGATGGGATGCAAAGAGAGACTCTGTGCCTTTTTTCACCAACACATCTATGGCAGCGTCAGGATATTTCCTGTGAAGGCTTTCCAGCACAGGGGTTACCAGTATCACATCGCCAATGGAGGCTGTTTGTATGATGAGTATCTTTTTCAAGGGTCAAGCCAAATATCTAAACCTGCATATTGTACTCCCGCAGGGCATCATTCAGGGAAGTTTTTATATCGGTGGATGCTTTCCGTTTACCGATGATCAGTGCACAGGATACCTGGAACTCACCGGCATTGAATTTTTTGGGAAAGCTGCCGGGGATCACCACTGAGCGTTCCGGGACCTCCCCCTTATGTTCAAGCGGAGAATCACCTGAAACGTCGATGATCCTGGTAGATTGAGTTAGTACCACATTGGCTCCAAGCACAGCTTCTTTTCTTACCCGTACCCCTTCAACAACGATCGACCTGGAGCCGATAAAGCAATTATCTTCGATGATGACCGGTGCTGCCTGTACAGGTTCCAGAACGCCCCCGATACCAACCCCCCCGCTGAGGTGTACGTTCTTCCCTATCTGGGCACATGAGCCTACCGTTGCCCAGGTGTCTACCATGCTGCCCTCATCAACATACGCCCCGATGTTCACATAGGATGGCATCATGATCACGCCCCTGCTGATATATGAACCATACCTCGCCACGGCGTGGGGTACCACGCGCACCCCGAGTGCTTCATAATTCTCCTTCAGGCCTATCTTGTCATGAAATTCAAGCGGGCCTGCACTGGATGTGGCCATTTCGCTGATAGGGAAATACAGGATCACTGCTTTCTTGATCCATTCATTAACCACCCAGGCATCACCTGAAGGCTCTGCAACTCTCAATTTACCTTTGTCGAGCAGGCCTATTACACTTCGGATGGCCTCCCGGGTTTCTTCATGTTCAAGCCGGGAACGATCTTCCCAGGCAGTTTCAATGATCTTTTTCAGGTTTTCAGGCATATCAATCTTTTAATGCATTTCAAAATTAGGCATTTTTCCCATGAGTTAGGCTACGCTATGGTTTCAGGAAATAAAAAAAAAGTAAATTTGCATGCACTTTAAAAGATAAGGAATATGGGAAGGATCATGGCTATCGATTATGGAAGGAAGCGCACAGGGATCGCAGTTACCGACCCCGACAGGATCATTGCAAGCCCGCTAAGCACGGTTCCCACCCATGAATTAATCGGATTCCTTACAAAATATATTGAAGAGGAAGGCGTTGATTGTTTGGTGATAGGAGAACCGAAGCAAATGGATTATACAGCATCAGAAGCTGAAAAGTACATTACACCTTTCATTAAGCAGGTCAGCAAATCTTTTCCTGGTTTGAAGATCGAGCGGGTCGATGAGCGGTTTACATCCCGGATGGCATCACAGGTAATTCTGGAATCCGGCATCAGCAAAAAGGGAAGAAGGGACAAAAGCCTGATCGACAAGATAAGTGCTGCGATCATATTACAAACTTATCTGGAAATGAACAACGGATAATAATTAAAAGGCCATGATATTACCCATAGTTGCATATGGACATCCGACACTGAAAAAAGCAGCAGAGGAGATCGACAAGGATTATCCGGGATTGGATGAACTCATCAGCAATATGTTTGAGACCATGTATATTTCCAGTGGTGTAGGCCTTGCTGCGCCACAGGTGAACAAGTCCATCAGGTTGTTCATGGTCGATGCAACGCCCTTTGCCGAAGAATATCCGGAAGCGGAGGACTTCGCAAAGGTTTTCATCAACCCTTACATCCTAGAGGAAACAGGTGAAGAATGGAGCTTCAATGAAGGATGCCTCAGCGTGCCGAATGTAAGAGAAGACATTATCAGGAAACCTAAGATCACCATTGAATACCATGACAGGGACTTTAACCTCATTGAAGAACAGTATGAGGGGGTCATAGCCAGGATCATCCAGCATGAATATGATCATATTGAAGGGAGGATATTTGTGGATCTGGTAAACTCCCTGCGAAAGTTGCTGCTGAAAAGAAGACTGAATGATATCTCTACAGGAAACATCGATGTAGACTATAAAATGATCTTTCCTCTTAAATCAAAAAAGAATAAATAACCATAACAAAAACCATTGGACATGACAGGATTCAGAAACTCATTGTTAATTTTAGCCCTTGTTGCAGCGCTTGCATCATGCGGATCTTCAAATGAAAAAGATGCTGCTGAGATTCAGACAGCAGAAGATACTCTGTTTTCAACCAGCGAAGGATTTATTGATAAAGCAAAAGCCCTCGAGCTGGTTGATCTATACGTAGATTACGCGAACTCTTACCCCGACGACAGCATGGCTGTTGAATATCTATTCAAGGGTGCCGAATTTTGCCTGAACCTTGGTGAAGGCCAGCGGGCAATCACCTTATACAACAGAGTTATTCAGGAGTATCCTGATTTCAGGAAAGTTCCGGAATGCTTGTTTCTGAAGGGCTATGTTTATGAAAACTATCTTGGTGACCTCGATAATGCCAAGGCCATTTACCTTGAGTTCATCGAAAAATACCCTGATAATGAATTTGCCGATGATGCTGAAATTTCCATTCAAAACCTGGGAAAATCACCTGAGGAGCTGATCAAGCAATTTGAGGAACAGCAAGCCGTAAGCAATCCGGAATAGAGTGATAATCGATACTTGATACTCGATACTTGATACTCGATACTTGATACTTGATACTCGATATTCGATTATTTCGCGTAATTAATAGACCGTGTTTCCCTGATCACGGTGATCTTGATCTGCCCCGGGTATGTCATCTCATCCTGGATCTTCCTTGAAAGGTCGTATGATATCTTGGTCGCATCCTCATCAGACACTTTCTCTGCACCTACGATCACCCTGAGCTCTCGTCCGGCCTGGATAGCATATGTTTTCACAACACCCGGATAGTTGAGTGCAATCTCTTCAAGTTTGTTGAGACGCTGGATGTAGGCCTCAGCTACTTCACGCCTGGCTCCGGGCCTGGCACCGGAGATAGCATCGCATACCTGTACGATCGGAGCAATCAGTGATTCCATTTCAACTTCATCGTGATGCGCTCCAATTGCGTTGATCACATCGGGTTTTTCTTTGTACTTCTCGGCAAGTTTCATACCGAGGATGGCATGTGGATGTTCAGGCTCATTATCGGGCACTTTACCAATATCGTGCAGCAAGCCTGCCCGTTTGGCTATTTTGGGGTTCAAATTGAGTTCTGCGGCCATGGTTGCACAAAGATTCGCTACCTCAATGGAATGCTGCAGCAGGTTTTGCCCATATGATGAGCGGTATTTCATCCTGCCCACCATCCGGATCAATTCATGGTGCATATTATGAATGCCAAGGTCGATGGCTGTTCTTTTCCCCGTTTCAACGATCTCCTGCTCAATTTGCTTACGGGTTTTTGCAACCACTTCCTCAATGCGGGCAGGGTGTATCCTGCCATCAGTGACCAGCTTATGCAGCGACAACCTGGCAATCTCTCTCCTGACAGGATCAAATCCTGACAGTATAATGGCTTCCGGAGAATCGTCGATGATGATCTCAATGCCCGTAAGAGATTCAATTGCACGGATATTCCGTCCTTCACGGCCAATTATCCTGCCCTTGATCTCATCACTGTCGAGATGGAATACCGAGACAGTATTTTCAATTGCATGCTCAACAGCAGTGCGTTGGATAGACTCAATTACTATTTTCTTTGCTTTTTGGTTGGCGGTGAGTTTAGCCTCGTCAACAATTTCTGCAATATAAACCTGGGCATCCGCCTTCGCTTCTTCCAGGATGGTTTCGTTTAACTGGCTTTTGGCTTCGCCTGCAGACAAACCAGAAATTGCTTCCAATTGCTCAACCTGTTGCTTGTGTGCTCTATCGAGATTCTGTTGCTTGTTGGCAATGATCTCCAGCTGGTTGTCCATGTTGGCCCGTATCGAATCTACTTCCTTCTGCTTGCGTTGAAGCTCTTCAAGTTTTTGAGAGATACTTGACTCCTTCTGCTTCAACCTGCTTTCGTTTTGCTGAATCCTGCTATTTTTTTCATTAATAACCTTTTCATGTTCGATCTTCAGCTGAAGGAACTTTTCTTTCGCCTGTATTATCTTATCTTTTTTATATACTTCGGCCTTTTCTTTTGCCTCTTGCAGCAGTTTTTCACTTTTTTTCTCAACTGCTTTTCTCAGCATTGTTGAAGTTATGATAACTCCAAGCACCAACCCGGCAACTCCCGAGATAACAAGGTACGCTATATCTAACATCTTCTCAGAGTTTTAATTAAACATTAATTGATGAGAGCAGTAATTGTGCGGCAAAAAAAAACCCGCAGTTAATTCGTGGGTTTTCGAAACCCCAAAAGACACGGATAGGAAGGCCAAGTTATTCAAACTTCCTCTGTTCCCTGACCATCGGGACATCCGCCAAGGCGGACTGAGGCCTGTTTTAGGAACTTATGAGCCAATCCTAATAAAAGTAATGTTGAGTTTACAAACCAAAATGAATTAACGCGGGTATATTTTAAATTTCAAAGAACGATGTTCGGGGACTATCCCTCTTGTTGTTCTGAAAGCAGTTTTTCCAGGGTTTTTAAACCACTGATCAGGTCATCATTGTCACTCCCGACCGCAGTTTGTGCTTTTAACGATGTTGTAGAAAACCACAACGACACCATTGCGAGCAAATCCTGGTTGTCGTTAAAAGCGTAAGTATTTGCATATTCTTCTATCTTTTCATTAATCAACCTGGCAGCTTTTCGTATGACCTCTTCCTCCTCTGCTTTGACCGTCATTTTATATGGGCGGTCGACTATTTTCACAGTTATTACCAGTTCATCCATCAGGTCTTCAAGCCATTATCGTCTTTCCTACTGATTCAAAAGTCCCACACATTTATCAATTTCCCGCAACAGTTCTTCTATTTTCGCCTTCACTTCTATTGAATCTTTGTTATCTGTTAGTGATTTTGTAATTTTTAGTTTAACAATCTGCTCTTTTAGCTTGTCTATTTCAGTTTTTAGTTCTTTAATTGACTTTAGAAGCTCAGCATTTTGTGTATGTAACTCAGTACCTTCACTTTTTAATGCCCGGTGCCGGCCAAGCAGTTCCAAAACCTGCTCATTAATTCTGGAAACTAATTCTTTAGCCTGCTCCATTAAGCTTGATAAGCTGTTAATTTATACAAAAATAAGAATTTCTCAGCCAAAAGCAAGTCTTGAGCTAAATTAAATTCATTTTTTTCAACACGATACCTTCCCTCACTTAAAGTAAAGGTGTGACAATTCCCGGGAAAAGGTATTAATCTATAAGAAGAAGAAGTAATTGATTTGAAAAGCACCTTTAAAAATATACCTGAAGATTTTTTTCACTATCTCTGGAAACACCGGATGCTATCGCCCGGCTTACAAACAATCAATGGTGAGAAGCTGAGCATTATCCACCCCGGCATTCACAACCATGACTCAGGCCCTGACTTCCAGTATGCACGGATCAGGATCGGAAATACCCTCTGGGCAGGAAATGTTGAGATACATATACTGGCCTCTGACTGGTACAGGCATCAGCATAATACGGATGAAGCGTACAACAATGTTATCTTGCATGTAGTGGTAGAAAACGACAGGATTGTAAAAGATTCTACGGAGCGCAAGTTGCAAACGATCTGCATTAAAGGAGCCTTTGAAGACAAACTGCTGCAACGCTATAAAGAGATCAGCCATAACCTCCTATGGGTTCCTTGCCAGAACCTGCTGAGCACAGTAGCCCCGATCCATGTCACCGGCAGGATCAATGCCCTGGCGGTTCAGCGGCTATTTGATAAGACCGGGCTGATCAGACATGAGCTTGCACATCTTAAGATGGACTGGGAAGAATGTTGTTTCCGCTTACTATCAAGACAGTTCGGAGCAAAGATCAATACGGCTTCTTTTGAAATGCTGGCAAAAACGCTGCCAGTGAAAACACTGATGAAATATCACGGAGACCTCTTCGAGCTTGAGGCCCTGTTATTCGGACAATCAGGCTTGCTGAACAGAAGCCTGTACGGAAAATTTCCCAGGCGCCTGAAAAAAGAGCATGCATACCTGGCGGCGAAACACCGGCTGTCACCTATGCCGGGATATCTATGGAAATTCATGCGCCTTCGCCCCATTGCCTTCCCCAGCCTGAGGATATCACATCTGGCCGCATTATATCATAAAAACCAAAGTGTATTCCAGGAGATCATTGAAATGGAAACAATTAATTCGCTGTACAGCTTTTTCGACCTGACAGCATCTGAATACTGGGACACTCATTACAT
>DAOVZP010000382.1 GCA_030635045.1 Bacteroidota bacterium
CCGCTTTCAGGGCAAACCGCCGCTCCCCTGTCATCAAATTCAAGCCTGTGTCCGTATTCACTCATCCATCCTTTCTGTTGAGCAGGACATCCGATCATAAGGGCATAATCAGGAACCTCCCTGGTAATGACCGAGCCGGCTGCAATAAAGGAAAAGCGTCCAATATCATTTCCACAGATAATGGTTGCATTTGCCCCTATCGATGCACCTTTTTTTACCAGGGTTTTATCATATTCCCCTTTTCTCATCACCGCACTCCTTGGATTCTTAATGTTGGTAAAAACCATTGACGGGCCAAGGAACACATCGTCTTCACAGACCACCCCTGAATAAATGGAAACATTATTCTGTACCTTCACATTATTTCCCAATACAACTTCATCAGCAACAAATACATTCTGTCCAAGGTTGCAATGCTCACCCAGAACACTTTTTCCCATAACATGGCAAAAATGCCAGATTTTTGTTCCCCTGCCAATACGTGCACCTTTATCTATGATGGCGCTTTCGTGTGAGAAATATTCTTTTTCCATACAATTAATTTCTGTCCTAAACGATCATACCTGCACCAACAGTGGTATTTGTAGCTTCATCGATGAGAATGATCGCCCCGGTTTTCCTGTTCTGCCTGTAAGAATCATAAAACAGTGGCTTGGTTGTCCGAATGGAAACCCTTGCAATCTCGTTCAGGCCAATGCTCTTATCATCAGTCACTTTGTCGAGGGTATTTACATTCACCTTATATTTCACATCCTTTATCAGGCAGCGGGCATCAGAGGTGGTATGCTTAATAGCGTATTTGCCATTGAGTATCATCGGTTTTTCGCTCATCCAGCACATCATTATATCGATATCCTGGCCAATCTTTGGTCCGTTATTTTCTTTAACTATCATATCACCACGGCTGATATCAATATCGTCTTCCAGACTAATGATCACCGACATAGGAGGGAAGGCCTCCTTTAATTCTTTTGTATGGCTTATAATGGATTTAACTTTGGAAGTAAAACCTGTAGGTAATATCTTAACCCGTTCGCCAACCCTGAATACACCACCGGCTACCCGGCCTGCATAGCCCCTGAAATCATGAAATTCATCACGTTGTGGCCTCACAACATACTGAACCGGAAACCTGGCGTCGATATGATTGTGGTCGCTGCCAATGTGGATATTCTCCAGTATATATCGCAGAGTTCCACCATGGTACCAGGGCATATTTTTTGATTTTTCAACCACATTATCACCCTTTAGGGCACTGATAGGTACAAAACGGACGTCTTTCACCGCAAGTTTTGCCGCAAAGTCACTAAAGTTAGTCTTGATCTCTTCATAGGCTTCCTCAGTGTAGTCGACCAGGTCCATTTTGTTAACGCAAACCACAATATGGGGTATCATGAGAAGAGAAGCGATAAAAGTATGCCTGTGTGTTTGTTCCGTAACCCCGTTCCGGGCATCGATGAGAATGATGGCGGCATTGGCTGTAGAAGCGCCGGTTACCATGTTTCGGGTATATTGAACATGGCCCGGGGTATCGGCAATGATGAATTTCCTTTTCGGGGTTGCAAAATAACGATATGCCACATCGATTGTGATACCCTGCTCTCTTTCAGCCCTCAGGCCATCGGTAAGTAGCGAAAGGTCGACCGTTTCATTGCCTTTTTTGATGGATGCCCGTTTTACGGCCTCCAACTGGTCTTCAAATATGGATTTGCTATCGTATAGCAAGCGCCCTATCAAAGTGCTTTTGCCATCATCCACGCTACCTGCGGTGGTGAAGCGCAATAGTTCCATGTCGAGATATGCCTTGCTTGAAAATTCTTCTTCTTGCATCATAATGCTAATGTTTGCAATAATTTTACAGCCTCTTACTAAAAATATCCTTCTTTTTTACGATCCTCCATGGCTGCATCCGAGCGCTTGTCATCTGCTCTTCCTCCGCGCTCTGTGATCCTTGTTGCAGCAATTTCCTGAATGATCTCTTCCAGTGAGTCTGCCGTTGATTCTGTAAGCCCTGTACATGAAATGTCGCCAATGGTTCTGCACCTGACTCTTAACCGCTCAACCTTTTCTGAAGGTTTTCTGGTCATGAAAGGGGCATTGGCCAGCCAAACCCCGTCGCGTTTAAAAACTTCCCGTACATGGGTATAATAAAGGTTGGGAATGTCAATATTTTCCATGTAGATATACTGCCACACATCCATCTCCGTCCAGTTGCTGATGGGGAACACACGAAAATGCTCGCCCATGCTTTTCTTCCCATTGAAGATGTTCCATAATTCCGGCCGTTGGTTTTTCGGATCCCACTGCCCAAATTCATCGCGATGCGAGAAAAATCGTTCTTTGGCCCTGGCCTTTTCTTCATCACGGCGGCCGCCACCAATGGCAGCATCAAACTTATTCCTTTCAATGGTATCCAGAAGGGTTGTGGTCTGAAGCAGGTTTCTGCTTGCATTGTAACCGGTTTCTTCCACCGCTTTGCCTTCATCGATACTTTCCTGTACAGAGCCAACGATCAGCTGTGCACCAATCTCTTCTGTGAGCTTATCACGAAAAGCAATGGTCTCTTCAAAATTATGGCCTGTATCAATATGTACCAA
>DAOVZP010000052.1 GCA_030635045.1 Bacteroidota bacterium
TGCAGTTGCATCCCTTTCGGCTTTGCTGGAGCATGGATATGATGTATGTGCAGTGGTTACAGCTCCCGACAGGCCGGCCGGACGCGGGCAAAAATTACGTGCTTCGGTGGTGAAAGAATTTGCCGGCAGTCAGGGCTTGCCGGTCCTGCAGCCCGATAAGCTCAAAGATGTAGAATTCATTAAGCAATTGAGGGATTATAAGGCAAGCTTATTTGTTGTGGTCGCATTCAGGATGCTGCCGGAAGAAGTATGGGGGATGCCCCCACTGGGCACTTTTAATCTCCATGCGTCGCTCTTGCCTCAATACCGTGGCGCTGCACCGATCAACCGCACCATCATGAATGGTGAGACAAAAGGGGGAGTCACAACATTTTTCCTCAGACATGATATAGACACCGGCAATATTATTTTCAGGGAGGAGACTGGCATCGATATCCTGGAAACTGCAGGTGAATACCACGATCGACTCATGAATATTGGTGCTTCATTGCTGATCAAAACAGTGGAAGCCATCAGCCGGGGAAATGTAAGGACCTTCAGCCAGGATGAATTATTGACTAAGGGCGAGGTCCTGAAGAAGGCGCCAAAAATACATAAAGAAGATTGTCGCATCAACTGGTCAGAGGATGCTGAACACATCTATAACCTGATCAGGGGTCTCAGTCCGTATCCCGGTGCATTTACCGAGATAAAAATACCTGATGGAAAGGAATTATACCTGAAAGTATTCCGTGCCGAAATAAGGCAATGTCAATGTACACTTGAGCCGGGGGAAGTCATGACTGATTATAAAACCTATTTTAATATTTGTTGCAAAAATGCCTGTATTTCCCTTCTTGAATTGCAGCAAGCGGGAAAAAAAAGGATGACAATAAAGGATTTTCTTGTCGGCCTGATTCCCAGCACTTTAGGGTAGATGCTCGGAAACGCGCATAATTTCGTTAAAAACCTACGGAATCGGGCATCTTAGAGCAGAGTTATTAACAAAGCACTTCATTTATTAACATTTTTGTCGGTTTCAGATGCATTTTCTTGACATTACTTCTAAAACCCTTATATTTGCAGGGCTTTTAAACTATTTATTAATTAAAATTGTGGTAAAATGAACAAAGCAGAATTAATCGATGCTATGGCAGCCAAAGCTGGTCTGACTAAAGCTGATGCCAAAAGAGCCCTTGAATCATTCATTGGCGCTACAACAGGTGCCCTGAAAAAAGGTGACCGTGTTGCCCTCGTAGGTTTTGGTACATTCGGTGTGACAAAACGCGCTGCAAGAAAAGGCAGAAACCCACAAACTGGTAAAGAAATCAAGATTGCTGCTAAAAAAGTAGTAAAATTCAAACCAGGTAGCGACCTTGCAAACACAGTTAAATAATTACCTGTAAATGCATATAAGGGGTTGCTGTTTCAGCAGCCCTTTTTTTTTATGCTCTCGTAATTGGGCGATATCACGATTGCCCGGCGTATAAGATTGAACGAAGCAAAGGATGAAAGCCATCAATTGGTTTCAATATTCTACAGGACTGCCCAAACAGCGAAACGAAAACAATAGAATTGGGCGATAGCACGATTGCCCGGCGTATAAGATTGAACGAAGTCCTTCCCACTTCGAATATCGGTCAATCTACTATATCGTGCAATCATTAAGGATAATCAAGTCTAAATCGATACGGCAGCAGCGCATCCTTTCCCGCATATTCAACCCCGATCCTTGGCCCTGTTATAATCTCACCGGCTTGAGGTACAATACCGTGGTCTTCGATCCAGATCCTTTCCCCACCAAGGTCTTCTCCCGAATTAGAATAATGGATGCCCAGGGCTTGTGAAAGCTTTCCCGGGCCATCCGTCAGCCCTGTTATTTTGTTATAGTTCCTCCTTTTCTGCATTATACCTATTCCCTCCACAGGATAGATGGTACGGATCAGTATGGCATGAGGAGTGCCGGCAGGGGCAGTCACGATGTTGAATAGCGAATGGATACCATAGATAAGGTAAACATATGCGATCCCGCCGTCGAGGTACATGGGGGCAGTACGCTTTGTGCGGCAGTCGCCATAAGCATGGGAAGCTTTGTCGTGGATGCCGGCATATGCTTCAGTTTCAGTGATGACACCGGATGTCAGGTGGCCCGAAATTTGAGATGTGAGAACTTTGCCGAGAAAAGCTTTTGCCATAAAGACTGCATTCTCATGCTGATAAAATGCTTTCTCCAGTTTCATGACTCTGAAAATAGTCGCTAATTAACGATGTATCCAATGCCGATGCTGATGTTGATGTTGCTTATTTGCTGGCTGAAGCTTTCATCCCGTTCAACGCCCATATTGGTATTGGTACGCACATTATTAAAAGTTGGGCTTGAATGCATGTAATCAGCAAATAGTATGAAATATTGTTTGCGCGTGCGGTTGTATCGGAAGCCTGCACCTGCATCCAGCACCCAGGAAGAAGCAGAGGCTTGCTCAATATCAATGCGTTTATCCGGTTCATCTGTTTCTTTGCCCGTCACATAAATGGCCGGTGAATATGCATACATAAACCCTCCCAGCAGCCTGGCCTCAAAAAATAAGCTGTTGCTAACAAGGGGCAGGGTGCCTGTGACTCCGGCCATAAGCCCTCCAATGCCCCAGTTTTTGCTTTCAACGATCCATTTGGTGTCGGGCAGGTCTTCTGCATATTTCTGCGTTAGCCAGTTCTGCAACTCAACATAGTCATACCTGTTCACACAGCCACTTAGCAAACCACTTGCACTGAAATACTCATTGAAACGATAACCAAAGTTAATGTTGAAGTTCCCGCCAACCATGGCAAAGCCGGAAGCTTCATCGCTGAAATCGGTATTTGCATAATCTGACAAAGGTATGCTGGCTCCGGCACCTATGCTGACATAAACATCACCTTCCTGAGATTGGGCCGTATAGGGGATGAAAAACATTAAAAGGAAAATCGGTAAAAGGAAATATAGCTTCTTCATAAAACTGGTTTGTTTATATGGTAAAGTTAATTTTTTTTAAAACATCTTGAATTGTTTTCTCCAGGAATAAAGCTGCCTCTCATCCACATCTACCTTTTCATTATCGACAAGCCACATAACTACATTGATCACTTTATCTTCAGGGAATTCCTTTGCAATGAACAGTAATTCGTTCAGTGCCTGAGGTTTTTCCTTGAGTGAAGGCTTGATCTTTTCAAGGATCTCATTGAATTCCATTTCGCTGACGTTGATCTTATTCCTGTCGAGGCAAACATCACATAACCCACAGCGCTGAGCCCCTGTCTCGCCGAAGTATTTTAGCAGCATCTGGCTCCTGCAATGGTTGCTTGATTGAATATAATCCAGCACTGACTGCATCCTTTTCAGGGCTGCTTTTTTCCGCTTGCTGTAATTCTCACCGGAAAGGTTCATGGCCTTGCTGTCAATTCTGTTGCTGACCATCAGCAACTGTGGTGAACTGGTGGCGGGGATATAGATCAATAGCCCCATCTTTTGCATTTTTGCCAGTGCCGATCTGATCTTTTCATCCGTGGTATCTGCTCGCCTGGCCAGTTCTTTTTCATTGATCCTCACAAATTCAGTGAATATTCCGCCATAAGACCGGAGTAGTAATTTGATAAAAGGATCATAACCGGGGTTTTCAACCTGGAATGTATATAGCTCATTATGTTCAATGCTGAACATGATCTTGGAGGGGTTCTCCAGTTCACTGCCCAGAAGTATGTATCCTTCTTTTTCAAGGATCTTTAATGCGCTGAATACGCTTGCCGTATTCATACGGTACCTGGTGGAAAAATCCTGCAGGTCGAAATCGAATTGCTGGTCCTTGCCACCGCCGAGAGGAATTTGGTAATAATTGCCGATAGCATTGTATATGGAGCGTATCACCTCAGCTTCAGGGAATGAAACAGCCAGGTTTTGCTTTGCATTCCTGATGTCTGCCTCTTCATATAGCTGAACAGCATAAGCCCTTTTGCCATCCCTGCCGGCCCTGCCTGCTTCCTGAAAATACGCTTCTGTGCTGTCAGGAAGATCGAAATGCACTACAAAACGTACAGAAGGCTTGTCAATGCCCATCCCGAATGCATTTGTTGCCACTATTACCTGCTTCTTATCTTTCATCCATTCATCCTGACGGTATTCTCTTGTGCGGGCCTCAAGCCCTGCATGATAGAATGTAGCCTTGATTCCGTTATTATTCAGAAAATCGGACACCTCCCGGCATTTTCTGCGATTTCTGACATAAACAATACCGGAACCTTTTACATTACCCACAATTTTTAACAGGCGTCCTCCTTTATCTTCTTCATGAAAGACCACATAAGAAAGGTTTTTTCTTTCAAAACTTTTTCTGAGTACATGCTTTTCCCTGAATTCCAGTTTTTCCTGTATGTCGACGATCACTTCATTTGTGGCAGTGGCCGTCAGGGCAAGTACCGGCGCATTATTGATCAGTGGCCTGATCTCGGCAATATTCAGATACGGTGGCCTGAAGTCGTATCCCCATTGAGAGATGCAATGTGCCTCATCGACGGCCAGCAGGCAGATGTTCATACTGTTCAGGTTCTGCCTGAAGGATGGAGATTTAAGCCGTTCCGGGGAGACATACAGGAATTTCAGGTCCCCGAAGACACTGTTGTTGATTGCAATGTCGATCTCACGGGGATGCATTCCCGAATGCACGGCAGCAGCCTTGATCCCGCGGTCTTTCAGGTTCTCAACCTGGTCTTTCATCAAAGCTATCAGGGGGGAGATCACCACGCATATCCCTTCCATAGCCAGGGCGGGCACCTGGTAACAGATCGATTTTCCACCACCCGTGGGAAGCAGGGCCAGGGTATCACGTCCGTCGAGAACAGATTGTATGATATCTTCCTGCATTGGACGAAAGGAAGAATATCCCCAGTACTTAACAAGTATGTTGTGGATCTCCATCAGGATAATTTCCGGTTACAGCTACGAAGTTAAGGAAAAATACGCTTTTATGCCATATATCAGCGGTTTCAGGCTAAGGTCATGCTGGATATGATGCAAGGCTCAGTAAGTCTTTTTTATCACAATATGTTAATAAAATTCAATGGAAATCTTGGATTAAATTTCTACATTTGCAGCGTTAAACCAAATTGTTAACCTCATCGTTCATATTCATATGCTGAGCAGAAGGCACTTAAGGATCAAAGTTTTACAGGCAGCGTATGCCTTCTTTCAATCCGGTAATGATGATCTGGCCAAAGGGGAGAAACAACTCCTTCTCAGTATAGACAAGATCCACGAACTCATTGTTTATCAACTTTCTTTCCTGATAGAGATCAAAGACTTTTCACGGATCAGACTCGAGGAGAGCAAAAAGAAGTTTTTTCCTACCGAGGAAGATCTGAATCCCAACCTGAAGTTTGTAGAGAACAGGGTGCTGACACAGATAGAGGACAATCGCGAATACAGAAAGGTGCACAAAAGGCTGAAGATCAACTGGTCGGAAGAGCAGGGGATGGTTCGCAAAGCTTACCTGGCAATAAAGGAAAGTGGATATTACCAGAAATACCTGGAACAGGCCGGGGATTCTTTCGCTCATGACCGGGATATTCTGGCCAGGATACTTAAGAAGACACTGATGGGATTTGAATTGCTTGAGTATTATTATGAAAACAAATCAATTTACTGGGCCTTCGATACATATCAGATTGCAAACCTGTTGCTGATGAAACTGCTGAAGTCATTGGAAAGTTCCGATGATGAATATAAAGCCTTTCCGGAGATACTTGACGCGGGTTTACAAGAGGAGGACAGGGCGTTCATGCTCGGGCTCTTTCATAAAACAATACTCAACAGCGATCAGTATGCTGAACTTATTGATGACAAGGCCAAGAACTGGGATCTGGACCGCATTGCAATGATGGACACAATATTGATCAAGATGGCCCTGGCTGAACTTTTAGAATTTCCTTCCATCCCTGTTAAGGTCACCCTGAATGAGTATATCGATATCTCAAAATATTACAGCTCCGCCAAGAGCAAGGTTTTTATTAATGGAGTTCTTGATAAGTTGATCATCGACCTTAAGGAGAAGAAGATGATCAAAAAGACCGGCCGGGGCTTAATGGAATTTTAAAACAGACATCATGGAAAAATTAAAACAAATTCTCGCAGTTATGATGATTGCGCTGATGTTCACACCATTAAGTGTGCTGGCACACCCGGGTGAGATCGTAAAATCCTTTGCTACACCTGGTCAGTTTCCTACTGGCCTTGCTTTTGACGGCGAGCACCTTTGGCTGGCCGACCGCAAGGCACAGATGCTTTACAGCATCGATCCGCGTAATGGAAAAGTTGTTTCAGAGATCCCTTCACCGGCATACTGGCCCACAGGCCTTGCATGGGATGGGGAGTTTCTCTGGTGTGCGGATGTAAAAGGTGGTATTCCTTTATCTGAAAACTATCGTGGCCTGATATACAAGATCTCACCAAAAGACGGAAGGGTACTGAAGGTGATCGACGCACCCAGCGGGAGGCCCCGCGACCTTGCCTGGGATGGTACATACCTCTGGTGTGTAGATGAAAAGACGAATGAGATCATACAATTCAGTCCGGACGATGGCACCACGATCAAAACACTGCGCTCACCGGCCAATGACCCGCGCGGACTGGCATTTGACGGGAAATATCTATGGGTTTCGGACCGCATCATGGATGAGGTATATATGGTTGATCCTGAAAACGGACAGGTTCTCATCATCACTGATGCACCGGGGGCTTTTACGCGTGGCCTTGCCTGGGATGGAGAATATGTCTGGGCGGCCGATTCACAGGAAGATAAGCTGTTCTGCCTGAAAGCAAAAGATGATGACCTCTTTGTGCTGAAGAATGAACGACGCGCACAGGTTACCTACACACATATGCTTACGAATTTCGGACCCGGCAAAATGCTGACCGGCGATATCCATCTGGCCATTCCCGTTGATCGTGATAACCAGCAGATAGAGAATATCGATTTTGATCCCGGCTATGACCTGGTTACCGATAAGAGTGGCCAGCAAACCGCACATTATTCATTCAAAAACCTGAAACCGGGTGGAAAAGAACAGGTGGAGATGGTGACGATCGCAAAGATTTATGAGATAAGGTATTTTATTTATCCCGATAAGGTGGGCGGCCTGGATGAGATGCCGGATAATATCCCGGAGGTTTATTACCAGAATAATGAAAAGTATCAGATGGATCATCCTTTTATCGCCGGGGCTGTTGAGGAGGTTGTTGGTGATGAGAAAAATCCGTACTGGATCGCAAGGAAAATATATAACTACCTCATGGATAAAATGTATTATGAGATGGCAGGCGGATGGAATACAGCACCCACGGTTCTGGAACGTGGTAATGGTTCATGTTCTGAGTACAGCTTCGTATATATTTCCATGTGCCGCGCTGCAGGCCTGCCTGCACGTTATGTCGGCGCAGTGGTGGTGAGAGGCGATGACGATTGCATGGATGATGTGTTTCATCGTTGGGTGGAGGTGTACCTTCCGAATTATGGCTGGATACCCATCGATCCCAGCGGGGGCGACCAGGCGCTGCCACGCAACCAGGCTAACTATTTCGGCCATCTCTCTAACCGCTTCCTGATCACTACTGAAAGCGCAGGGGGCTCGGCAACAATGGGGTGGACCTATAATTCCAACGACTTCTATACCACTGAACCGAAAACATTTGTGGTTTCGGATCATTTTGCAGACTGGAAACCATTGGATTGATAATGGGAAATTTCATGCAGGTATTAAACAAAAGACCCTCAGAATTGTAATATATTATGATTATGATGATCCTGATCATCACCATTAGCGAATAAAACAAATAATTCTTACACATGGTATTTGATTTAGATATGATTAAAAACGTGTATGCACTCATGGCATCGCGTATAGAAGCGGCAAGGAATGTGGTTGGAAGGCCACTCACACTCACCGAAAAAATACTTTATTCACACCTCGACGAGGGTGAGGCAACCTCGGCCTATATCCGTGGTGGATCTTATGTCGACTTTAAGCCCGACAGGGTGGCGATGCAGGATGCCACAGCACAGATGGCCCTGCTGCAGTTCATGCAGGCAGGCAGGAAAAGGGTTGCTGTACCGTCAACAGTTCATTGTGACCACCTGATCCAGGCCAAAGTAGGCGCTGATGCAGACTTAAAGACAGCTAACATCACGAACAAGGAAGTTTATGATTTTCTTGCTTCCGTTTCAAA
>DAOVZP010000139.1 GCA_030635045.1 Bacteroidota bacterium
AAAGGGCGGGAGAGGGAGCATGATTGCACGATCTAACGATGTTTGAAGGCCTTCATCATTCTTATTCTTATTCCTTGTTCCTCTGTTCTATATTCAAGGAGGGAGTAACTTCGTTGATCCCTTCGAACCAGGGTTGCAAATCAAAATTTCATTTCTTCGAAATGCCGAATCAATACGCTTACAAATACAAAAGCGAGCTTTTGATTTGCTCGCTTTTGATTCGCTTTAAAAATTTTGATTCACCCGTGGAGCTGGCGGGATTCGAACCCGCGTCCAAACAAGGAACAGAAATGCTTTCTACATGCTTATCCTTTTATTGATTGTCGGGAAAGGCCCGGGAAGAGGCACCCAAAACCAAACCTTATTCCCTTTATCTCGTCCGGAAGCCGGGACTTCCTCCGGACCAACCTGAAGTTATCTTGCGTCCCGTGACCAGACCGGAATCAGGTGTCTCCATCTGCGGAACGTCTCGTCCTGCGCCTGGCGCAGGATTAAGCCAATCTACTAAACTTCGATTAGGCTGCGAGTGCGAATCTATTATCGCCAATTAGTAATGGTGTGAAATCTTTTTACGGGAGGATTCACATTGCCCGGCATGCTTACATACCCACTCGTCTTGCTGTCAAAACCAAAAACAGCCCCGTTCGATATTCGATACTCGATATTCGAAATTCGAAATTCGAATTTTTACAAAGATACAGCCTTTTCATATGTAACACAAATACTGTGCCGTGTGCACCAGCCCCCAGCAACCAGCAACCAGCAACCAGCAACCAGCAACCAGCCCCCAGCCTCCTATCTCTTCTTCTTCCTAAAAAAGTTCCCTATTCTCTTAAAGAATCCGGGCTTTTCTTTTTGCTCTGCCGGATCTTCTTCTTTCAACTGCTCCTTTTTTCTTTCTTCTTTCTGCAGCTTCCGGCGTTCCTTGCGGTCCAGGTAGTCAGTTGGTATTTCAGGAGAATAGGCAGGGCAGTCGAGCAGGTCCAGCAGTGAATCACTAAGGGGCGCAAAATCATGCAGGTACTCATTCCTGAGCTGATGATCTGCCTCTATTTTTTTCAGGGTCATCCCAAAGATGGGCAGCGCCATATGTGTTCCGGAGCCCAGGGAGGTAGTCCTGAAATGCACAATAGGTAGTTCAGCACCTACCCAAACACCGGCTACCAGGTTCGGAGAATACCCGATGAACCATCCATCGGCATTATTCTGCGTGGTGCCTGTCTTTCCTGCCAGGTCAGATCTGAGCCCATATACACTCCTGAGGGATTTTGCTGTACCACTGTCGGCAACGGCTTCCAGCATCGTGGTCATGATCATGCCGAGCTCTTCACTGAATGCCCTGGAATGCCTGATCACATCCATGTTCTCGTAGACCACATTTCCTTCATTATCTTCAATTTTTACAATACCAAATGGTTCTACAGAAATACCATTATTGGCAAAGCCAGTGTATGCCCGCAGCATCTCATACAGGGAAACATCTGCCGTTCCAAGTGCCAGGGATGGTACTTCCGGTAAATGAGATCTGATTCCCATGTCTTCAGCCAACTCAGCCACTGCGGCAGGGCCGGTTTCTATCATGATCTCGGCGGTGATGGTGTTCACCGACTTCATCAGGCCTCCTTTCATGCTGTAATAACCTTCATATTGTCCGTTTGAATTTCCGGGCGACCAGTCATTATAGGCTTCATATACACGTTGCTCATTGGAAATGAAATGGCATGGCGACATGCCGGATTGAAGGGCGGCCGCATATACAAAAGGCTTGAAGGTTGATCCTGCCTGCCGCTCCGAAAGGACATGGTCATAGGGGAGATATTGATGGTTGATGCCCCCAACCCAGGCAAGGATGGCGCCGGTTTTTGTATCCAGGGCCAGAAATCCGGTGTTCAGCAGACGCATATAATGCCTGAGGGAATCGATGGTGCTGATCTCCATAATGTTTTCCCCACTGCCGTTCAGGATGTTTCTTTTGTGGGGAACAGAAAGTGCTTTTATAATTTCTTGATGATTCAGGCCCCGGGCTTGAAGCTTTTGGTAGGTATCAGTCTGCTTTAAGGCCCTGTCAAAAGTGGACGGATGTTTTTCCCAGGGATCCCGCCCTCTCCAGTGATGATCGAATTCTGCCTGCAGCTTCTTCATATGGCGGGCAACGGCATCTTCGGCTATGGATTGAACTGAAGTGTTGATCGTAGTATAAATTCTTAAACCTTCTGTTTCCAGATCATGGCTGCCATTTAGGATACGCTGCGCCTGCAGTCTTATATATTCTCTGAAATATGGTGCAATGCCACGATTAACGTCCATCAGATTATAATCAAGCTTGATTGGCTCTTCTTTCAGCTTCTCCAGCTGTTCTTCCGTGATGAAGCCCTGGGTGAACATCCTCAAAAAGACAACATTCCTTCTTGCTGTTGCATTTTCAGGGTTTATTCGTGGGTTGTACAGGGTATTTGCTGCCAGCATCCCGATGAGGGTGGCAGATTCAGAAATGCTTAGCGTGGCAGATGGCTTATTGTAAAACCGCCAGGCAGCAGCTTCTATTCCATAAACATTCTCACCAAAAGAAACGGTGTTCAGGTAAAGAGTAAGGATCTCCTCCTTGCTGTAAACATTTTCCAGGCGCTGAGCGATGAACATCTCCCTGATCTTATTTACCGGCAGGGAAAATATGCCGTAGTTTTTTCTGAAAAACAGATTTTTTGCCAGCTGCTGGCTGATGGTGCTCCCACCGCCCTGGTCGGCATCGCCCATTATTATCGATTTAAACATAACCCTACCCAGGCTGATCATGTCAATACCATGATGCTCAAAAAACCGATTGTCCTCAGTGGCGATCAATGCCTGCCGTACATATGGGGAAATCGACTCATTGGAGATGCTCTGGCGGTTGATTTGATAATATTTGCCCATAAGGGCTCCGTCTGCTGCGTATACCAGTGAAGCGTTATCTTGCTTGATGCCGGTAATTTCTTCTGCATCAGGAAGCTTTCCAAATGCTCCGAGATATATTGCCAGGACAAACAGGGCGGCCATAAAAATACTGACGATCCCTGCCAGCAATAAAGTGAGGAATATCTTCCTTTTGCTGAATCTGCTTTTCTTTTTTTTCTTTCTTTTTTTTGCCATCGTAGCAATGATAATTGGGTCGGGAATGAAATTCTGCTCCTATAACGAGGGATGGACAGGCATTGTTATTGTGAAGTTATAATTTTCGGTTTTATTGTTCATTCTCTTTTATTACTTTTATAATCAAATAAACTTTATTGCAGTGAGCAAAATCCCAATCAAAACCCTTGCCTACGCCGGTGCGCCTGAAAGGCTGCACAATGATGCTGTTGAAGTCTTGAAGCTCAAATATGGCCTGGAGGCCGAAATTTCTTCTGACCGGCCCCGTATTCTGTATTTCCTCACCGGTGGCTCGGAAGCGGAAGCCACGAAATTCCTTAAACAAGAGAGATTTCAGCTTTTGGTATCATCAGGCAAGACCAATGCCCTGGCTTCGGCAATGGAAGTTAAGGCTTACAGCAATCAGCATGGGTTTCGGAATATGCTATTGTGCCTTGATGATGATGCAGATAAACAGTTGTTTGAGAAATACATTTCCGTATTCAGCGCTCTTGACCGCCTGCAGGGCAAGAGACTCGGGCTTATTGGCGAGGTTTCCGCCTGGCTGGTGGCAAGCAGCATCGATACTAACATCCTGAAGGATAAGCTGGACATTGAGCTGGTCAGGATCCCCTGGAAAGATGCCGGGGATTACAGGAAGTTCGGGGCCGGCAAAGATTTCATGGAATGCTATCATGCCGGCAGGCAATACAATATAGAAGATGCAGGCAGGGTAAACAGCATGTTGAAAAAAGTTATCGAAGATCATGACCTGGATGCTATCACGGTGGAATGTTTTTCCCTGGTACAGGAAAATAGTGTTACAGCATGCCTTGGACTGTCTTTCCTTAACGATCTCGGGATCCCGGCAGGTTGCGAAGGTGACCTTTGCAGCATCACGGCCCTGATGATAGCTAAGGAGCTTACGGGAGAACTTCCATGGATGGCCAATGTGGTAGGGATCAATGCTAATGAAGTGTTGTTTGCCCATTGCACGGCACCTACCTCCATGCTGTCGGAATACCATGTGAATACACATTTTGAAACAGGCAAGGGAACGGCGGTTCACGGTCGTATCAAAGCCCGGAATGTGAGCGTTTTCAGGTTAAACAACACCCTCGATAAGGTTTTTTATGCCCATGGCGAGGTTGTGGACGGCATTTATGAGAAGAATGCCTGCCGCACACAATTGCATGTTGAATTTGATGAGGGTATTATCCGGGAATTGAAAAATAATCCCTTAGGAAATCATCATCTGGTAGTACCCGGTGATATAAGAGATGAACTCTCAATATTATCAAAAATCCTTTCATAGCCAAACATGGCACATGCAAAATGGTACATGGTACATTAAATGTTACATGGTACAGGGTGCATGGTGCATGGTACATGCAGAATGCCGAATGGACAATGGCATTAGCCTTAGCTAACAATCCCCAACGGCTCCGTATCCTTCCACACACCACGTGTAAAGTCAGGCACTTTCACGGAATTGCTCCTGTCCCTCACCGATATCTCGCTCAGTTCCACTACAGATGACCATGCTGCGGCATCATAAACATTCTGATCGAGTGGCAGCCCTTCCCTGATGCACTGTATCAGCCGCCAGTCCATGATAAAGTCCATGCCGCCATGGCCGCCAACCTGCCGGGCTTTTTCGCCTACCTTCTTTGCCAGCGGATGCTCGTATTCATTGATGAGCTTATCGTATTTCTCTGCATCCAGCCATGAATGTGCATCAGGTTCAAGGGCGATCTTTCTGTCGGGCCATTTCTGTGCAATGCCTTTGGTGCCACTGATAAGGTGGATGCGGCTGTATGGCCTGGGGCTGGTGGTATCATGCTGGACCATGATGGTTTTTCCGTTCCTGGTTTTGATAAGGGTGGTGTTCATATCACCCAGTTCATATGCTTCCATCGCCTCCGGCGACTCCTTCCCGAACTTGTTTTCTGCATACTCTGACATGCCCACCTGGTTTGTCGCCATGGATGAAAGGTAATCTTTCCTGTCTCCCCGGTTAATACCCATGGTCTGTGCCACAGGCCCGAGGCCGTGGGTAGGATAGAGGTTGCCGGTATGGCCTTTGCTCCAGTCCAGGCGCCACATGCCCTGGTATCCGGTTTCCTTGTCGAATTTCAGCCAGCGCAGGTCGTGTATGTAAGCACATTCCGCATGATTTATCTCTCCGAACAAGCCTTTTCTGGCCATATTCAATGTTGCCAGTTCAAAGAAGTCATAGCAGCAGTTCTCCAGCATCATGCAGTGGCGCTGCGTTTGCTCGGCTGTATCAACCAGCTGCCAGCACTCATCGAGGGTCATGGCTGCCGGTACTTCAACAGCTGCATGCTTGCC
>DAOVZP010000251.1 GCA_030635045.1 Bacteroidota bacterium
AAATAATTACAAACCTCAATGTAAAGCAAATCCTCCTTTAATTATCTTTGTCTGCAAATGATACGCGATCTCCTCCACCGGCTCAACAACAAGTATTTCATCACCATCCTCATCTTCGGTGTGTGGATGCTTTTCTTCGACAACAATAACTTCATAGCGCAATTCCGGCTGAGCACAACGCTAAACGAGCTGGAGATGGAAAAAGATTACTACCTCTCAGAGATCGAAAAAGACCGCCAGGCCTGTTATGAGCTCAGAACCGACACCCTCACCCTCGAGAAATTCGGCCGCGAGCAATACCTTATGAAACGCGATAATGAAGACATCTATCTTATCGTCGACGAAGGAAAATAACACAATTCACTTGACAAGTATCTAGATTGTTGTATATTTACCCCGATTAAGTGCCTAAAGTACTTAGAGTACTTGAAGTACTTAAAAGTTAATGGTATCTGAGACGTTGTACATGAAACCTGGTTAATTATGACTAAAAGGACTTACCCCGAAGCTGTTCAAAACTGTGTAAGGCGCTGCAGGCGCGTTGCCAGAACTGCCCTTGTTGTTGTAACGGTGTTCTGGATCATTTTCGGTATCGCTACCGGCTTTCAGGTTGAAGGCGGTATCGGCGCTACATTCCAAAGCTTTACAAACTTACTGCCCTGGCTGGCCATTATCGTCCTCTGGTTTGTCGCCTGGAGATGGGAGATACTGGGTGGGCTGCTCATCATTGCCTTCAGCATTCTCATGGCCAATTATCTCGGTGTGTTTGAAGGATCCTCAACAGAGGGCATGATGATCATCACTCCACTGGCAATGACAGGGTTCATGTTCGTATTTATCGGGTTCAGGATCTGGTCAGCAATAAGAACGGAAGCGCATCAGTAGGGCATAATGTCAGAAGCCGGAAAAATCATAATTGCTTTCATCACGCAGGAAATTGCCAACCTCTTTGAATATACTGTCGAAGGATTTATCGACTTTTTCTGATATTTCAGGGTCCTTGCTTACTGGAAATGGTGATTCATGGCTATATTCGTAAGGAAAATCGAGGCGGTTGACCCATACCCCCGAGTCATAAAAATTTTCCATGATATGTTCCTCAGGAAAAACCCGGTCTTCTTTCATAGCATACACCAGAAGCCGGTCATTAAAACTCTCGAAGCTTGCCTGCCTCAGGCCTTTAAAATATTCCGGCGACAGCATTGCCATGAAGGCTCTTGCAATATTCTTTACATCCATCACCTTGACATAGGATTTCAAGGTCTTTCTGCGCCAGCTGTCATGGTTGAGATAGTAACTACGCAATTGCCCGAAAGCCTGCTGGTCGAGGATATATCGCGAAATGCCATTGATATGGCTGAAAACCGTCCCGCCGGCAAAAAGTACAAAGCGTGATCTGTCAAAGATACCACCTGGGTTGGCAATCATCAATACCTGTGCTAAAAAAGCTCCGATGGAATACCCAAAGAAGTGGATCTCAGTATCTTCTTTGAATACCGGATGTTTACCGGAGCTGATGTGATTTACCAAATTGAGGAGATCCATTATACTCTGATAACCTGAAAGCGCAAAACGTTCAGGCATATTGTCAAGCCGTTCGCTGATAGCAGCATTTGCAAATGTTGAACATTGCTGGTCCTCATATTTATTTTCCCTGAGATTGCTCAGGCCGCTCATGCTCCTGGGGTTGAGCCAGGCTGATGGTGTGCGGTTCATGTGAAAGCTGATCGGAAAAAGGATCACTGCATGCCCGGTTCGCAAAACCAGTTCCCTGGCCCATGGCAGGTACTTGT
This sequence comes from Bacteroidota bacterium, assembly GCA_030635045.1. Taxonomy (GTDB): domain Bacteria; phylum Bacteroidota; class Bacteroidia; order Bacteroidales; family B18-G4; genus B18-G4. Next base: position 1,794 of record DAOVZP010000251.1, read on the forward strand.
CCCAACTCTTTTCGTTGAGCCCATGCAAAAGGATAATGGCCCTGTTGGTCTGTTTGTATCCTTCCGGAAGAAAAACCGGATAGCGGAAATCAATATTCTCACTGATCTCATTATCGGCAAAGCCGCTGAGAAAATCCCTTTCAACATTCGGCATTTTCGATGAACCCGGCAGGTGCTTTGCATAATCGGAAGTGAATGTGAAAGTACGATAATCAATACCTGTGCCTTTCATCTTGTCGCCATCCTTTTCGAGGGAAAATGCCTTCCCCAATATGTTATGATAATTTGTGTATCCCATTGTGTGCAGTCAATTAATTTTTACAAATTTCAGCAATCACCGTGGCCAATCCAAAAAATAGGTATGCGGGGCCGGGTGGGGTGACTAAATTGCATATAGAGGGGTGAAAATCGAAATACAGGGGCAGGATCATGCTTTTGCACAACGGCAGAGATCATCAAAAGTCACCATTTATGCTATCTTTGCATAAAGCAATAACAAATCAACAGCCAGCAATGCAATTTTACGAGAAAGCCATTCCGGAATACCTTAACCGCCCGGGAAACATTGTCAGACTGATACTGTTCACAGCTATTTTCGCCCTTATCTTTATTAATGTATATGCGCCATTTGGCACCGGTGTCTACCATGAGCTAAGTGGCATACGGCTTTTTCTGTATTCCAGCTTTGTGATACTCACTGGCATGCTGGTGGTGGTCATCAGCAGGGGACTGATGTATCTGTACAGCCGCAAAAAGCTGCTGAACTACTGGCGGTATATCCTCTGGGTAACCGCCGAGATCCTTGTCATGGCCTTTGTGTACTCCATATATATCAAGTTCATACTGGCAGATCCACGTGATTTTATGGAGATTTCCAGGTCCAGCATCAAAATCACCGCCCTTATCATCCTTCTGCCGTATACCATCCTCTGGCTTTTCTTTTCCTGGCAGGATAAAGCGGCCAGGGTTCAGGAACTGGAAGATATGGATATCCCTCCATCGCGGCCTTCCGGCGGGATGATCCCGTTCAGGGATGAAAAAGGTACGCTAAGGCTGTCAGTGTTACATGAAGACCTGCTATACCTCGAAGCTGCCGATAATTATGTATCCGTCCATTACCTGCATCGTGGTAAACTGCAAAAATTCATGGTGCGTAATTCGATGAGATCCTATGAGGAGCAATTCAAAGACAGCAATATCGTTCGCTGCCACCGATCCTATATGGTCAACCTCGACAAAGTCGAGATCATCCGCAAGGAAAAAGACGGGCTTCATCTTGAGCTGGACACCGACCCACACATCTCCCTCTTAGTTTCCAAAACCTATGTTAAGGGTGTGATGGAGATCTTTTCGAGGATCTCGCCATTAGACAGTTAAGCGCTGCGCTAATTTTGAATTTTTAATGTTTAATGAAGTGGGAATGTTCACCGCCTACTGCTTACTGCCCACTGCCGCCCGCCCACTGCCTACCGTCAATCGTCAACCCATCATTAAACCAATTCCCCCATCAATCATCCAACCAGGGTATATCATTTCTGGCATGGTATTATGAATGAATTTATTAACTAAATTTGTGGGAACTGAAAATTTCCGGCTGTTTATGTCGTTATTCTGCTAACCAAACTGCGCAAATTGGAAAGATTTTATCACACCCTGAATATAGCCATCGATGCTGTTCTGGCTAATAAGTTCCGTTCGATACTCACCGCCCTGGGGATCATTTTTGGTGTTGGTGCTGTAATTGCCATGATGGCAATAGGGAACGGGGCGAGGCAGGAGATCCTGGAACAGATAAAGATGGTCGGGGTCAACAATGTTCTGATCACCCCTATTCTCGACAATTCTGCCGCTGAAGGGGATGAAGGGGAAGATGAAAATAGATGGTAGCGAAAGCACGCAAAAGAAGAACTACGTCTAAAAAGAATTATTATTTTACGAAAGCTCACGAACAAGCAATCGTAGATTACGCAAATACTAGGGATGTTCGCCTAAGGACACAACTT
>DAOVZP010000083.1 GCA_030635045.1 Bacteroidota bacterium
GGCCTTTCTTATTCTTTTTGAATACTTTGATGTAATCATCGGTAAACCCGATCATCCCCAGCCAGACTGTTGTGAAGAGCATCAGGATGATATAAATATTGTCGAGTTTTGCGAAGAGCAGGGTAGGGATGACGATTGCATTCAGGATGATCAGGCCCCCCATGGTTGGGGTGCCCTCTTTTTCCATTTGCCCTTCGAGGCCCAGGTCACGTACGGTTTCGCCTACCTGCCTCCGGTTCAGGTACTTGATCCAGCGTTTTCCAAAAAGCAAGGTGATGACCAGGGAGGTGATCACAGCCATGGCCGCCCGGAATGAGATATACTGGAAGAGCCCCGCACCGGGGAAATCACAGCATCTCTGAAAGTATTCGAACAAGTAATACAACATAGTCCTTTATGCGGTTTTAGTCAATATTTCTTCTGTTAATTCTTTATCGTCGAAGGGGTGCTTAACACCCTTTATCTCCTGGTATTTTTCATGTCCTTTGCCTGCAATAAGCAGGATGTCGCCGGGATGCGCGAGGGCACATGCAGTGCTGATAGCTTCTTTCCTGTTGGTGATCACAAGTAGTTTCTTGTAGTCGACAGCATTCACGCCTTCCTGCATTTGTTTGATTATTGTTTCCGGATCTTCCGACCTGGGGTTGTCAGAGGTGAGGATGAGTTTTGTGCTCAATTCACTGGCTATCCTTCCCATTATTGGCCTCTTGGCCTTGTCGCGGTCGCCCCCGGCACCGACCACGGTGATCAGCTGCTCATTTCCTGTCCGGATGGCATTGATGGTTTTCAGTACATTTTGCAAAGCATCGGGAGTATGGGCATAGTCTATTATTGCCGTGATCCCATTGGGCGACCTGATATATTCGAAGCGCCCTTCGGCAGTCTCAAGTTCGCTCATCAGTGTTAACACTTTCTCCTGCTCCTGTTTTAGCATCATTGCCGTAGCATACACGGCCATAAGGTTGTATGCGTTAAATTCACCTATAAGCCTGCTCCAGACCTGGTGGCCCTCAATGCTGAGCAAGAGCCCGTCCAGCAGGTTCTCCATAACACGGCCCCTGAAATCACAAACCGATTTCAGGCCATAAGTTTTTTTGCTTGCAACGGTATTTTGCAGCATCACCTTGCCATTTTTATCATCTGCATTTGTCAGGGCGAAGGCATAGGAGGGAAGCCCGTCGAAAAATGCCTTTTTGGCATTCAGGTAGTCTTTAAAATCACCATGATAATCGAGGTGGTCGTGTGTGATGTTGGTGAAGATCCCCCCTGTAAAATTCAATCCGGAGATACGTTGCTGGTGAATGGCGTGGGAGCTTACTTCCATGAAGCAATAGGTGCATCCGGCATCTGCCATTTCTTTTAAAAGGGCATTGATGCTGATCGCATCGGGCGTGGTATGTGTGGCACTGACTTCCCTCTGATCGATCATGTTCTTTACCGTTGAGATCAGCCCCGCTCCATAGCCGAGTTTGGTGAATAGCTGGTAAAGGAGGCTTGCAACGCTCGTTTTGCCATTGGTGCCAGTCACCCCGCAAAGGATGAGACTCTCAGAAGGCTTGTCGTAGAAATTTGAAGCAAGGATGCCAAGGGCATGGTCACTGTTGGCGGTACGGATATAGGTCACATCATCTTTAAGTGCTGATGGCAGGTCTTCACAAAGGACTGCCGCAACACCCTCTTCGGCCAGGGCCGGGATAAATTGATGTGCATCCAGAGCAGTTCCCTTGCGGGCTATGAACATGGAGCCTGCTACTGCCAGGCGGGAATCAATGCAAAGATCCTGCACAACAATATCGGTTGTGCCATGTATCTCCGTTACCGGAACCTTATATAATATGTCTTTCAGTTTCTTTCCCATTGTCTATCCCTTTTCTGAAAGCCTGAGAGTTATTTCCTGTCCTTGTGTTACCCTGCTGCCCGGTACAACCGACTGCGTACGAACCTTTCCGTGGCCGTTTATGGTGGCCTTCATGCCCAATTGCTCGAGAATGAATACGGCATCACGGGCATTCATTCCTTTGACATTTGGAACAATTTCGTCGCGGATCAGACGTGGGGCAAAGCGGATGCCGTCATCTTCCCTGAAGCATACTACCCATTCTGAAACAGCGCTTTCGGCTGACAGGGGAATGCTCAGGTCTTCGCAAAGCCAGCTGAGGTCTTCGTGGCTGCCATACATTATCGGTGGCAGTTGGGTTTCAACAATTTCTTCTTCCGTCTCCTGGTAGATGTCGAGATGTGTGGCATACACTTTATCGGCAATTTCTTTAAATACAGGTGCCGCAACGGATCCGCCATAGTATTTTCCCTGTGCAGGGTCGTTTACCACTACGATGCAGGAATATTTTGGATTATCAGCCGGAAAGTAACCTACGAAGGAGGCGTTATACCTCTTTTTAATGTATCCTGCATTTTCGTCAGCGATCTGCGCAGTTCCTGTTTTTCCGGCTACTTTATAATATCTGTTCCTGAGGTTTCTTGCTGTTCCTCTCTCAACAACACCTTCCAGCAATGATCTTGCAGAATCAATGGTCGCCTGTGAACAAATGCTGCGATTGATCACCTCTGTCTCGAATGATTCTATAACCCTGCCTGCCTGCCTGACCTCCTTCACGAACATGGGCTTGACCATTACGCCATTGTTGGCAACGGCATTATAAAAAGCCAGGGTTTGTATTGGGGTGATGGTGAGCCCGTATCCTATCGACATCCATGGCAGGCTGGTGCCGTACCATAAGGTTGTGCTGTCAGGATGTTTGATCTTAGGCTTCCCTTCGCCTGGTATTTCAAGCCCCAGAAGATTGCCCAGCGACATGCTATAGATACTGTTGATATATTCTGAAGGCGCCTCCTCATAGGCTTTAACTGTAATCTGCGAAATTCCAACATTTGATGATTTCTCAAATGACTCCCTGATAGTGATCCTGCCATCACGTATTTTCTTTACATCACGCATGGTATGGCCGTAATACATCGACCAACCGTCACCTATATCAATGGTATCGGAAAGCCTGACCTTACCGTCTTCGAGCAAAGCCATAATGGTGGGTAGTTTAAAGGTAGAGCCGGGTTCAATGCCTTCAGCGATCGCATAGTTATATGATTCTTCGTATTTACCTGTTTTTTCGTCGAGGCGAAGGTTTGCAATGGCTTTGATGTGCCCGGTACTTACTTCCATAAGAATGGCACAACCCTGGAAGGCCTGATGCTGTATGAGGTGTTGGTGCAGGGCATTCTCTGCCACATCCTGAAGGTTGACCTCGATGGTGGTAATGATATCCAGGCCATCGGAAGGCTCCAGCTTAGCTTCGCTATAGTCGGGGATCCATTCATTATTATTAACCCTGCGCATGATCTGCTTGCCATCGGTACCTTCAAGGAAATCATTGTAAGCCCCTTCAAGGCCCACGAAGAGGTTTTCTTTCTTATTCTCATAACCAATGGTACGCCTGGCCAATTCATCGAACGGCATCTCCCGCCTGGTCTGCTGGTTTATGATCAGGCCTCCGCGGTATTTGCCCCGGTTCAGGATTGGGAAGGTCCTTAACTCTTTGAGCTCAGCATAGCTTACTTTATTTTTTATCCTGTAATACCTGTTGCCCTTTTTGCGGGCATCTGTAAGGCCCTTTTTATATTGATAGGTGGATTTGTCCTTAAAAAGTTCACTGAGGTTTTGCGCCAGTGCGCCTACATTGTCGTTGAAGAATTTGTCAGAAATATGGGGAGATGCCACATCCATCCTGATCTCAAATATTGGAACAGAAGTAGCCAGCAGGTTACCGTTGACGTCATAGATGTTACCCCTGTCTGCTTTGAGATCGAACTCCCGGATCTCCTGTTTTTTAGATTTTGCCACCAGCTCCGGCCCTTCAGAGAACTGGATATACGCTGCCTTCCCGATGATGGCAAGGCCAAGGAATAAAATACCAAGGTAAACAAGGTACACGCGCCATAATATGTCTTTTTTAATATTTTCAGTCATGGGGTGTGCTTTCTTCCTTTTTTATCACTTTTACGGGTGGAACCCTGGATTCTTTTATGTCGATCCCTTTCAGCTTTAGGGCAACTTCAGATTGCTGGCTTTGCTTCATGAGTTCAGATCTTGTGGTGATGTACTCGTATCGCAACTCTTTCAGTGATTTTCTCAGTGCCTGGATATTCCTTTCTTTTTTTTCGGCGTAATATGTGTTTGCGATATAAAACATGATGATGATGGTGAGGAAAAGAAAAAATGGCAATAGCCTGATGGAGCTTTCCCTTCTGAGGAAGTTGCCACCAAGAACGTTCTGAAAAGCCCCGCCTACACCCTTGATACGGGGCTTTGCGGGAGCATTTTCAGGAACGCCTGCCTTAATTTTATTTGCCTGTTTAACCATGATTATATCTTTTCCCCTATTCTTAATTTTGCGCTTCTGGCCCTTGGGTTGCGATCAATTTCTTCCTGGCCCGGCGCTACAGGCTTCCTGGTTATTGCCCGAATGCCTGTTTGTATATTTCCGTAGAAATCCTGTTCTGTCCTGCCCTCTGTATTTCCGCTCCTGAAAAAGTTTTTCACCAGCCTGTCTTCCAGGGAGTGGTAGGAGATCACCACCATTCTGCCACCCGGCTTCAGCGCCTCCATGCCCTTCACCAGGAATGTTTCAAGGGATTCCAGTTCCCTGTTCACCTCTATTCTGATTGCCTGGAAAACCTGCGCCAGGTATTTGTTTTCCTGCCCGCGCGAAGCACATTCCCGTACAATTGCTTTAAATGCTGTGGTAGAGTGGATGGGGCTTGCGTTTCTTGCATGTGTAATGGCAGACGCCAGCCGCTTGCTGTTCTTTATCTCTCCATACTTACTGAAGATGACCTTAAGATCATGTTCTGTATAATTGTTTACCACATCCGCGGCAGTCAATGGATTCCGCTTGTCCATGCGCATATCCAACTCACCTTCAAACCTTGTTGAGAAACCGCGCTCGGGGGCATCAATCTGGTGGGAAGAAACGCCAAGGTCAGCCAGGATGCCATCACATGGGATTGCGTCATGCAACTGCAGGAAATTTTTGACGTACCTGTAATCTGCATTGACGAGAATGAAGTTCTTGCCTTTGATAGCATTGTTCAATGCATCAGGGTCCCTGTCGAAAGCAATAAGCTTACCTTCCTTCAGCTGCTTCATGATCTCCATGGAATGTCCGCCACCACCGAAAGTGGCATCCACATATGTGCCGCCGCTTTCGATCATGAGTCCTTGTATGCTTTCTTTTAGTAGGACAGGGGTATGGTACATCAGCTTTTTGGTTCGGTTTCTATATCACCCATAACTTCTTCAGCCAGGTCGGCGAATTCATCGGAGTCATAGTCAACCGCTTTCTCGTATTCTGATTTGTCCCAGATCTCAATCTTGTTCACAACTGATGCAAGTACAATCTCTTTTTTGATGTTAGCGTAGTGGATAAGGTCCTTGGGGATCAGTAACCTCCCGGTAACATCTAATTCAACAGTTTTTACACCAGCCATGAATTTCCGGATGAAGTCGACATTCTTCTTAACAAATCGGTTGAGATTGTTGATGCGCTTGCTCTCAAGGTCCCATTCTTCAAATGGGTATAGCTCCAGGCATTTACGGAAGATGCTCCGCTTAATGACAAAGCCATTCGACAGACTCTTCTCAAGCTGTCCCTTGAATGCAACAGGAAACATAAGCCTTCCCTTTACATCAACTTTACACTCGTATGTCCCGATAATATTCGACACGCAAATTCAATTTTGTGTAAAAATATGAAATGATTTACCACATTTTACCACATTTTACCACTTTTTATTAAAACTTGTTACAATATTTTTCAACAAAATGTTAATATGTAGGAATTAGCGGTTGGCGGGGCTTGCAGGATATGCATGCCTAAATTTCGTATTTTCAGTTGTTTGCGTTGCGACTCGTATAGCTGGATCAGGACTTGTCGAAAGCACAGGAATAAGTCGTATTTTTGTATGTGTAAGGCTGCTTTCGATCATCTTCGAAAGTGGCGAAAATCTAATACTTTGAGCAAAAAGGAAAAATTTATCGACCTGAAAGAGGTCATCAGAAAGAAGAGTCCCGCTCTGGCCAGATTCATGCCCTGGTTTGTACTTAATTATCTCCGGCGGATCGTTCATGAAGATGATGTAAATGATTTCATCAGCAGGCACGGGCATCAAATGGGAATAGAATTTGTTTATGCCATCATGGATGAGTTCGGGGTTAACCTCAAAGTAATAGGCGAGGAGAAGATACCAAAAAGTGGTAGATACCTGATGGCTTCCAACCATCCTCTCGGGGGGCTTGATGGTATTGCTTTTATGAGTGCGATCTCCCGGGTCAGAAAAGATTTTATCTTTCCGGTGAATGATATCCTGCTCAGCCTTGATAATATGAAGGAATTCTTCATACCCATCAATAAGCATGGCAGCAATGCCGAAAATGTCAGGCTGTTCAATGAAACCTTTGCATCGGATAAACTATTATTGTATTTCCCGGCAGGACTTGTATCAAGAAAGAAAAATGGCTTGATAAGGGACCTTGAATGGAAGAAGACCATCATTACAAAGTCTAAGCAGCATAAACGGGATATTATCCCTATGTACATGGATGGAAGGAATTCGAACTGGTTCTATAACCTGGCTAACTTTCGTAATAAGCTTGGGATCAAGGCAAACCTGGAGATGCTTTACCTCGTTGATGAAACCTATAAACAATTTGATAAAACCATGCATATTATAATCGGGGATCCCATTCCATGGGAAAGCTTTGACAGGAGCAAAAGCGACCTGGAATGGGCAGCCATGGTGAGGGATAAGGTATATGAATTGAAGAAAGAACATAATTTATAAGCTATGGAAACCATCATTTCCCCTGTCGACAGGGCATTGATAGAAAAGGAACTGAATGACGACAGGTTCATCAGGGGCACTAACAATGCAGATAATAAAATCTTTGTGATCACTCATCATGATTCGCCGAATACCATGAGAGAGATCGGGCGCCTGAGGGAGATGACGTTCCGTGATGCCGGAGGCGGGACCGGTAAAGCTATTGACATTGATCAGTATGATA
>DAOVZP010000087.1 GCA_030635045.1 Bacteroidota bacterium
CAGAGGAGCACAGTTTTTAAGTATCAAATATCGAGTATCAAGTATCGAGTATCAAGTATCGATTATCGAATATCGGATATCAACCCAACACTCAACCCTCAACAACCTGTCCTGAGCGAAGTCGAAGGGCTCAACACCCTTTCAAATCTACGATCCGATAGAAGTTATTAACAAATTACGAACAACTTTATTGGGATAACTAATGTCACAGTATTGGTACTTTCAGCCCTGTTTATTTGTACTTTTGAGGTATGGATAAAAAATTGACACCCCAGCAGGATAATATCAGGAAGCGCGTAAAGAAAACTCCTGAAACCCCTTCCCTGTTGGACCAGGGCAGGGTACCTCCTCAGGCTGTCGACCTTGAAGAAGCTGTACTGGGTGCTATCATGCTCGAAAAAGATGCCCTCACGGCAATTATCGATATACTGAAACCCGAATCATTCTATAAAGAGACCCATCGCATTATCTATAATGCCATAGTTGAACTTTTCAATAAATCCCAGCCTGTTGACATCCTCACCGTGATCAGCCAGCTCAAGAGTACCGGCGAGCTGGACCTTATCGGGGGTGCTTTTTATATCTCCCAGTTAACGAACAGGGTGGCCTCTTCTGCCAATGTGGAATACCATGCCCGTATTATCCTACAGAAATTTATTCAGCGGGAACTGATCAGGGTTTCCAGTGAGATTATCAAAGACGCCTTTGAAGATACCACTGATGTTTTTGATTTGCTCGACCGTGCAGAGCAAAACCTCTTTGCCGTGAGTGAGCAAAATATCCGGCGTCAGCAAGGTGAAATACACCAGCTGATGAAGGAAGCCATTAAAGATATTGAAACAGCGAGGGATTCAGAAACCAAGATGCGGGGTGTTCCTTCCGGCTTTGTTGCACTTGACAGGATCACCAATGGTTTTCAGAGATCAGACCTGATCATCCTTGCCTCAAGGCCGGGTATGGGAAAAACCGCCCTTGCCCTGACATTGGCCAGGAATATGGCCGTTGACCATAAAAAACCGATCGCATTCTTTTCTCTTGAGATGTCATCTGTGCAGCTGGTCACTCGTCTGATCGCCGCCGAGACACAGCTCAACTCTGACAAATTGCGCAAGGGCGACCTGCAGGACTTCGAATGGCAGCAGCTGAACACCAAGATCAGGGCGCTTGAAGATGCCAAGATCTTTATCGACGACACACCGGGCCTGTCTATTTTTGAACTCAGGGCCAAATGCCGCAGGCTGAAAGCCCAGAACGACGTTCAGATGGTCTTTGTGGATTATCTCCAGCTCATGGTTGGTACGCAGGACAACAAAGGAAACCGTGAACAGGAGATCAGCCAGATCTCGCGGTCCCTCAAAGCACTGGCAAAAGAACTTGATATACCTATCATGGCAATGTCGCAGCTGAGCCGTGCCGTTGAGACTCGTGCCGGAGATAAAAAACCAATCCTCTCCGACCTTCGTGAATCCGGAGCCATTGAGCAGGATGCCGATATTGTGCTGTTTATCTACAGGCCTGAATATTACGGCCTTACGGATGAGGATGACGATAATTCAATGCCCGGCCTGGCTATGATCAGTATCTCAAAACACAGAAATGGTGCAACAGGTGAAATTCAACTCCGCTTTATTAAAGACTTTGCAAAATTTGCAGATATTGATACGATCGGAAGCTTAGACAAGCAGCTCAGTGCAGATGGTGGCGATTCATTTACGGTGCCATCGAAGATGAATGATCTTGATGATGACACTGTGCCGTTCTAAGTGCCTAGTGCCAAGTGGCTAGTGCCTAATTGAAGTGAATAACTTAAAACTTAAATTTTAACACTTAACACTAACTCAAAACTCAACACTCAAAACTCAACACTTTGAAAAAATGGAAGACCTTGAAAGGATCGTCGACATCGAGAATGAATTTACTGCCAGGCTTATAGAATCAATCCTGCAGGAAAGGGATATTCCTCATATCCTGAGGACTTATCATGACTCTGCATATGATGGTTTATGGGCGTTTCAGCAGGGATGGGGATTTATTGAAGCCCCGCCTGAATTCCGTGATGAGATCACGAAGATCTACGATGAGGTTTTAAGTCAGCAAAGCTGATAATATAAATTAATAAGGCTTTCCGTTTTCCCGGATCATCGGCACAAACCTTACAGGGATTACATCCTTCTTATTCAACTCCCCATTCTCCTTTATTAAAAGTATAAGTTCCTGATTGTATTCATTACCTGTTGGAATGATCATACGTCCCCCCTCAGATAATTGATATTCCAATGCCGGCGGAATGTGTGTTGGGGCGCAGGTTACAATGATGGCGTCGAAAGGTGCGTGCTCGGGCCAACCCTCATAGCCATCACCATGTTTTAAAATGACATTATCATAACCAAGGTCTTTCAACAATGTTCCGGAAGTTTTGTAAAGTGATTCAAATATCTCAATACTGAAAACAGAATCACAAATTTCGGCAAGGACGGCTGCCTGGTATCCGGAACCTGTTCCTACTTCCAGAACCTTATCCTTGCTGTCGAGGTCTAATTGATCTGTCATCAAGGCAACGATATAAGGCTGTGATATGGTTTGTCCGTCACCTATTGGCAGTGGATGATCGCCATACGCAGCATGCTCATACCCATTAGGGACAAAGTGGTGCCGTTCAACCCTTTTCATGGCATCCAGCACTTTCTTATCCCGGATCCCGCGGGCTTCTATCTGCTTCCTGACCATTTCCATCCTCATATGCAGGTAGTTTTCTTGTATCTTATCCTGTGAATATGAACACCCGGCAATGAAGATCAAAACCAGCAAGGCTATTACTGATTGCTTTTTGTGTATAAAGGCCGACATCATACTTCATTTTCCCCTAAGATAACGAAACTTGGCGCCGGAAGCAACTGAAAGCAAAAAAAAGGCTGTCTCAGAAGCCTAACATTTAAGTCATTTCGACCGAAGGGAGAAATCTATTATGCTGACGATCAGTAATACAGATTTCTCGCTAACGCTCGAAATGACCTTGAATAGACCTTTTGAGACAGTCTCCCTGGTATACTACCTGATTATTTTTATTCTCCGAGCACTTCGGTTACCAGTTGTGCTGCATCTTCAAGCTGAATGGCCGAATGCACTTTCAAGCCGGAGTTGTCGATGAGTTCCTTACCCTCTTCCGCATTTGTTCCCTGCAGCCTGACAATTATCGGAACCTCTATCTCCCCGATGTTATTATAGGCATCTACAACACCCTGCGCTACCCTGTCGCAACGCACGATCCCGCCAAAAATATTCACAAGGATAGCCTCCACGTTAGAGTCTTTAAGGATGATCCTGAAGGCTTCCTCAACCCTTTTTGCACTTGCAGTACCTCCAACATCCAGGAAGTTGGCCGGGTTTGCTCCGGAAAGCTTGATGATATCCATCGTAGCCATCGCAAGGCCGGCACCATTGACCATACAGCCAACATTGCCATCGAGTTTCACATAGCTCAGGTCGTACTGGCTTGCTTCCACCTCAATAGGGTCTTCCTCGAAAATATCGCGCATTTCCTCAATATCAGGATGGCGGTAAAGGGCATTGTTATCTATCGTCACCTTGGCATCAGCAGCGAAGATCCTGTTATCGGAAGTTTTCATCACCGGGTTGATCTCAAAAAGTGAGGCATCGCTGCCGGCATATGCTTTATACAGGGCACTGACAAACTTCACCATATTTTTCATAGCATCTCCCGAGAGTCCGAGGTTAAAAGCAACCTTGCGGCATTGAAAACCCTGCAATCCAACCCTTGGGTCGATCACTTCCGTAAAGATCTCGTCGGGAGTCTCCTCGGCAACCTGCTCAATGTTCATTCCACCACGGGGGGAATACATGATCATATTCCTTCCAAGATCCCTGTTGAGCAGAATACTCATATAGAATTCCTGGGGTTCCGATTCGCCGGGATAGTATATATTCTGTTCTATCAGCACCTTACGCACCTTTTTACCCTCCGGGCCTGTTTGTGGTGTGACCAGCTGCATTCCCAGTATCTGATCAGCATATAGCTGCACCTCATCAAGGGATTTGGCTATTTTCACTCCACCGCCTTTTCCGCGTCCGCCTGCATGTATCTGTGCTTTTACGGCAAATTTATCCATACCGGTCTCATCCAGTATCTTTTTGGCCATTTCACGTGCCTGTTCCGGAGACTCTGCGATTAAACCCATTGGAACGGCAACTCCATATTTCTTTAAAATAGACTTTCCCTGATATTCGTGTAGATTCATAGGTTGAAATTTGAATAATGGACAAAAATAGTGTTTTTCTGATTATCTTTGCACCTCAAAACCGTTACGGATGATACGCGCTGAAAATATCCACAAGGCATATGGTACACTTGAGGTCCTGAAAGGGATCTCGCTGGAGATACAGAAAGGTGAGATCGTATCCGTTGTAGGGGCATCAGGGGCCGGAAAATCAACATTATTGCATATCCTCGGTACTCTCGACAAGGCAGACCGGGGTAATGTCAGCATTAACGATCAGGAAATTGCCTCCATGCAGGAAAAAAGGCTATCGGCCTTCCGGAACCGGGAGATAGGCTTTGTTTTTCAGTTTCATCATCTGTTGCCTGAATTCACAGCTCTTGAAAATGTTTGCATACCAGCTTATATTGCTGGGGACTCTAAGAAGACAGCTTTCGAAAAGGCCCGACAACTGTTGGAATTCCTTGGTTTGAAAGACAGGATGGAACACAAGCCATCTGCTTTGTCGGGGGGAGAGCAGCAGCGTGTGGCTGTGGCCAGGGCCCTGGTTAACAAGCCGGCAGTGATACTTGCCGATGAACCTTCCGGCAACCTTGACTCAGGCAGTTCCATCGAGCTCCATGAACTGTTTTTCAGCCTGCGTGATGAGTTTAAACAAACTTTTGTCATTGTCACACATAACCGTGAACTTGCAGAAATGGCCGACCGCCAGCTACGCATAAAAGACGGTATTATCAACAATCTTTAAATGGCCCGAAAGCTGCAATATAATTTCAAATCAGGCGTTTTAAAGTGTTGGAAAAGATAAGTATACCTGGATCATTTTAAAGAATGCATAAAAAGATTTACACCCTCATAAAACTACTGCTGCTTACAGCCTTGCTTTTTTCGTTCAGCCCTGCACACACCCAGGCTGTTGATGAACAATACCGGCAAACCATAGAATCAGCCGATAAATACTTTGAGCAGGGCGATTACCTGAACGCAAAGGCCTCATACCAGGTAGCCTCACAACTCAACCCGGATGAGCAATACCCTAAGGACAGGCTAAAAGAATCGATCAGCCTGTTACGTATCCAGATGCAGGCGATGGCAGTTTACTATGAGAAGGTTGCATATGCCGACCGGCTCTACCAGGAAGGATCCTGGGATAATGCCATCCTGGCCTACGAGGAGGCCGGAAAGATGATGCCTTCGGAGGAATATCCCGGGAGGCAGATAATCCTGATAAGAAATTTACAGGCAGGGGAAACAGAGAATGAAGCTACTTATTCGACCCTGGTCAGGGAGGGGGATGATTTATTTGATGCGGAAGATTATGCTGAGGCAATCAATAAATACGAAGCAGCGTCTGCAATCTATCCCGGCAGGCAGGCGACGAAAGATAAGATAAGCGCCGCAGATGCAAAACTCGCCGGTGTCGCAGCCCAGCAATCAGGATATGAAAAGGCTATCAGCGAAGCAGAGATGTACCATGCCCGTAAAGATTATGAAAAGGAGCTGAGTTCATACCAGCTGGCTACCGAGCTTAAACCTGAAGAGGCATTGCCACAGGTAAAGATCCGTGAGCTGAACGAATTCCTGAGAAAATATGAGGCTTATAATAATTTTGTCTCGGAAGGTGATGACCTGTACATCAACCAGCAATTTGCCGAGGCAAAGATCAGGTATGAAAAGGCCCTGGAGATATTGCCTGATGAGGGCTACCCCAAAGAGATCATTCTCAAGATCAACGCAGCACTGTCCGAAAAGACAGAAAAAGACAAAGCCGCATACGAGGAGGCCCTTGCCCTGGCCGATGAACTATATAATCAGGAAAATTACGAATCTGCCATGCTTGCATATTCCGATGCTTTGCGTTTTTGGCCTGACGGTGACCATGCCAGACAACGGCTGGGAAGTATCAGTGAGATCATGGCCCTCAAAAAGGCGCAGGAGGAAGCATATGCCAACGCCATTACCCTGGCAGATAAACTCTTTGCAAACAAAGAATATCAGGCCGCCAGAGATGAGTACAGGAAAGCCGCCGACATCAACCCATTCGAGCAATACCCAAAGGTAAGGATCGACGAGATCGACCTTGCACTGGCAGATATACAAAACAAGCTGGAGCAATATGAAAGTGTGATACTGGGAGCAGACAAGCTTTTCAATGTAGGTGATTATGCCGAGTCCCGCATACAATACCTCAGGGCTCAGGAGATCCTCAGCGATCGTAGCTATCCGGAGGACCAGATCAAAATGATCGATGACATCCTGGGCAGGGAAATGGCAACACGGGAGGCTTACCTTGCAGCTATTGCACGCGGGGATGAGCATTTTGGCAAGAGGGAATGGGAAGATGCCAAGGTAGACTATGTGGAAGCTACCGACCTTATCCCTGCAGAACAGTATCCCAAAGACAAGATCACTGAGATCAATAACATGCTGGCGAAGCTTAAAGCAGATCAGGACACATACACGCTGGCTCTGAAAACTGCAGATCAGCTTTTCACAGACAAGCAATATGCTGCAGCACTCCTGGAATACAGAAAAGCTGCTGACATCTTCCGGGAAGAGTCATATCCCAGGGGAAAGATAGAGGAGATCGACCAGTTGCTGGGAGAACAACAAAGGCTTTTGCAACTTGAAGCAAATTATAACGAGGCTATTGCAAATGCAGAAACCCAGCTATCCGGACAAAACTACGCTGAAGCCCGGGCAGCCTTTGAGCTGGCACTCACATTCAAGCCCGCTGAGGCCTACCCCGGTGAAAAGATCGCTGAGATCGATGCTATACTTTCTGAACAGGCAAGGTTGCTGGGCATCGACAAC
>DAOVZP010000017.1 GCA_030635045.1 Bacteroidota bacterium
ACCAATTCTATCAGGTAAGTGCCATCTTCGGTATATGTGGCAACAGGGCTGAACTCAATAGATGTTTCACCATTTCCGAAATCCCAGTCATAGTAGTCACCACCTTCAGTGAGATTCTCAAGAAGGATCCGTCCTTGCGTGCCCTCATAGTTATCAAGGATACTGAATCCTGATAATGGCACTTCATAAACTTCAATCGCCTTCTCGATGGTGTCACGGCATTGATTCAGGTCTTCGATTATTAGCGTGACCATAAACGAGCCTGTTGAGCCATAAGTATACATCGGATCTCTCAGCACAGACGTATCAGCAACGGCAAGGCTGTCGCCGAAGGACCAGTTCCACTGATATATCTCAGAACCTGAAATAATAGATTCATCGAAGAATTCGGTGGTAGATTCCAGGCATGCAGTGGTGTTGCTGAAATCCGCTTCAGGCGGTTCAAAGATCTCAATCTCCTGTATTAATGTGTCCAGGCAGCCATTATCACTGGTGACGATAAATTCAACATCAAAAAGGCCGGCGTATGGATAACGGTATTCGGGATTTTTAAGTGTTGAGGTATCATCTACACTGGTGAGATCCCCAAAGTTCCATTCCCAGCCAATGACATTACCGCCATTTCCATCAGCATTGCTTTCGAACAGGGTAGACTCATTGGAACAGGTCATGAAACTGTTGAAAGCAGAAGTGGGTGAGGGGCTTACTTCCAACTGAATGAAAGCAGTGTCGCTGTATACGTTTCCATTTACATTAGCAAGAATGATAAAAGCCACGGTGTAATTGCCCGAATCAGCATACACATGACAAATCGTGTCGGGTCTTGATGTAAAGACATCAGCATTTCCATCTCCATACTCTAAAGTCCATTGACCAATACTACCTGATGCTCCGTAAAATTCGGAATTATTAACAAAGCAAATCGGATAAGTTGAGCAGAACGGAGGATCTATCACTTCAAATTCAGCCACAACACATGGCCCCTTGTAGACCGGCTGGATGATGGAGTCTACACAACCCAGATAATTAGAGACCCTCAGGGTTACGAGGTAAACACTATCGTTACCGTCATAAAAATGCGTTGGGTATTGTTCTGTTGAGGTATTGGACGAGCTGGTGACATCACCAAAGTCCCAATACCATGATTGTATAAAGGTCCCATTACCTGCCGACATGTCGTAGAAGTGTGTCGGTTCGTCGCAAAAGGCCGTATCTGTTACAAAGCCAGGTGTGGGCAATGAGTCAACCACAATGGTTTGATAATTTGATGCTTCACAACCATTTTCATCTTCAGCTTCAAGGTATACCAGGTAAATACCGGGTTCCATGTAAAGATGTGATACAGTATCGTTTGGTGTAGAGAAGATTGGCGTTCCATCACCAAAGTCCCAGTTCCAGGCTGCAATGGAGTCGGAAGCCGGTAAGAAGCTTCCCTGGAATGAAGTCCGTTCCCTGAAACATACCTGGTCTGCTGTAAACTCAACGCTGACCTCACCAAACAGACACACAGTGTCGGTATAGGTGTCTGAACATAGATTTTCATCAGTAACGGTAAGGTTTACTATATAGCATGAATCCAGGTCATCATAAATATATGACGGGTTGATCTCAGAAGAGAAATATCCGTCATCGAGTTCCCATTCCCAGGATTGCAGAGGACTGCCGCTGGTGCCGATATTCGATTCATCATAATACTGGACCATTCCCGGCGGATCGCAGTGCTGGTTAAAGGTATAGGAAGCCTGCGGTACATCAAATACTTCAACCCACTGTCCCAGCGTGGCTGAACACCCATTGTTATCAGTAACTGTCAGCTGAACAAAATAGTTGTCGATGGCTGAGAAAGTAAACCAGGCGTTTTGCAGGTTTGAGGTGTCGCCGGGGGCTAAACCTGGGTCATTGAATTTCCAGAACCACTGGCTGATTATTGCAGCGCCGGGTAGCGACTGGTCTAAAAATAAGGTTGAGTCGCCGAAACAGGCAGGTGTGAATGCGAAGTCTGCTGTCGGGATCTCAAGAACTTCCACCGGCAGCATAATGGTATTGCTACATCCTGCTGTATCTGTAACGGTCAGACTGACATTGAAAATGCCAAAATTTGTAAACAGATGCCAGGGGTTGGCCAGTGAAGAAGTATCATTGGTGCCTGATGCAGGATCTCCGAAGTCCCAGAAATAGCTGAATATCGTAGAAACGTTGGTAGTGTCGGGATCAACTGCGAAATATGCGGTATCATTCTGGCAAACACCTCCGGCCGGATTTACATTGAAATATACGGGAGGTGGTGGGTATATTTCTATCTGGCGCGTAATGGAGTCAAAACACCCGTTTGCATTCATCACTTCGAGGAACACATTATAAATTCCCGGAGCGCTAAACAGGTGGTATGGATTCTGCAAGGTAGATGTATTATTCGTGCCTGATGCAGGATCTCCGAAATCCCAACTCCAGCCCTGGATATTTATACCAAAACCAAGCGATTGATCGAAAAACTGGATCAGGTTTCCATCACAGCGTGGGCCATCGGCAATAAAGTCGGCCTGGGGTGAGATGCTGACCACAACTTCGTGTGTTATGGAATCAGTACATCCTGCATTAGAAGTAACAACCAGGGATGCGATGTATGAGCCTGCCGAAACATAGGTATGCGTTACATTCGGTGGATCCGGAAATAAAACTATGGTGTCCGAGCCATCGCCAAAATACCAGTGCCACTGCGTAACCCATCCGTTGGGGGCTGACGACAGATCGAAAAAGTCGACCGGCGAATTCTCACATGAAGGTGAAGAAGTGCTGAAATCGGCATACGGAAGCGGATTAACAGTCATAGTGTAGGTTGCAATACTATCACAACCATTATCATCTACGGCTGTCAGGGTTACATTGTATGTGCCCGGTGATGCATAAGCATGTTGTGGGTTTTGGAGTACCGAAACAACCCCGTCGCCAAATGTCCATGCCCAGGTAACGATGTTTGCTGAACCACTGCCATAAAAATTTGCAATTGCGTTGACGCAAACCGTATCAGCGTCTGTTGTGATCTGGACGTCAGGAAGTGGATTTACAATAACAGATTGTGTTATGGAGTCGGTACAACCGTCAGTATTCTCTACGATCAATAATACATCAAATGTTCCTTCCGTACTGAATATATGGGAAGGATTTTGCAATGTTGAAATATTGTTAACACCGGATGCAGGATCACCAAACTCCCAGTACCAGCTCACAAGGCTGTTACCACCGTTGACAGACGACAGGTCTATGAAATCTACGGGTTGTTGGTTACATGCAGGCGTATAAGTAAAATCTGCTATTGGGTTTGCCACGATGATCACATCCCTGAAGGTGCTGTTTACGCAGCTGTCGGAATCAGTTACTGTCAGGGTAACCTGGAAGGTGCCGGGGTTGGCATAGGAATGTACCACATTGGGATCATCAGGGAAAATAATAGTCTGGCTGTTGCCATCACCAAAATCCCAGTCCCAGCGAGCGATATAGCCGTTCGGACTTGAGGAGATATTGATAAAGTGAACAGAGTCGTTGAGACATACAGGTGCATCATGTAAAAAGTTAGCTGTTGGCAAAGGATCAACGAGGATAGGGTATGTTACCGAATTGGAACAGCCGTTAGTATCCACTATGGTAAGGGTGGCATCATAAGTTCCCGGTGAAAGGTATGTATGAATAGCATCCTGTGTGAATGCTACACCGCCGTCACCAAAATCCCAGTTCCATGAGGTTGCATAGGGCGCAATGGAGCTGGTGCCATAAAAGCTGGTAATATTATTCAGGCAGGTTGGATCCGGGTCAAAGGTAAAGTCTACATCCGGAATGGCACCTACATTAACGATGTTGATCGCTGTATCAGCACATCCGTTAACATCCGTCACCATCAGTGTAACGGTGTAGGCTCCCGGAAGTACATATGTGTGAAGAGGGTTCTGTATTGAAGAATTCATGCCATCACCAAAATCCCAGACCCAGGCAACGATCGGATTTCCTGATGTGCCGTAGAAGGAAGTTGTGGTGCCCAGGCATGTTGGCTCCGGATCCCATGTGAAGTAAACGGTGGGAAGGGCCGGTACTGTAATAACCTCGGTGGCAGCATCGGTGCAGGTGACCCCTGCCGAGTCTGCTGTAACGGTAAGTGTTACAATATAGGGAGAACCCGGTACATAGACATGCTGTGGGTTCTGCAAGGTTGAGGTATTCCCGTCTCCAAAATCCCAGTCCCAGGCTACAATCGTATACGTAGGGGTGGTTGAGGAAAGGTCTACAAATTGTATAGTAGAACATGCTATCAGAGACCCGTTAAATGCTGCGTTGACAGAGCATTGCGCCTTAGCACTCATATGCCCGGCAAGAGAAAATACCAGGAAAAAGAACAGGTTAAGATAGTTAAGCTGTCGGAGTTTGAAATTGGCTTTCTTCTTCATGCTTGATTTTGGTTTGTTTATATTTGCCGGCACCAGAGATAAAGATGCCGTATTGCCTTATTGCCTTATTTTTCTATTTTTCTATTTTTCTTAATACGTACATTATATATAAAAGGTTCTGCAAAATACGTCTTATTTTCTACCTGAAACAGTATATTTTTAATAAGTTTTGCCTTTTTTGTGCCGCTCAATAATTGCCGGAATTTTTTCTGCCGTCAGGCGTTTGGCAATAATAGCCTTCTGGCTGTCGAGGACGTAGATCACCGGGGTACTGTAAATGTCATAAATATTATGGTAATCCCCTGTAAGACTCACATTTCCGTTCACGTGTACCCAATCCAACTGATGCTTCGAAATATAATCTTTCCACTTACTGAAAGTAGTATCAGTATTCACAGCAAAGATTTTAATGTCAATGTCAGTATCCTTATAAAATTCATTTAATGTTTTTACTTCCTGCTTGCATTCCCCGCAGGTACTCGACCAGAAAAGGATAATTATATATTCGGCCGACAATTCGCGCAGGCTGATGAACTGATTGCCCGTATCAGCCATAACCAGGGCAGGAGCATAGGCTCCCAAAAGCACATTTCTTAACTGGTTTACACGAATGATCATATTCTGCTGCACGGTCGGGTGAAGCCAGTCATATGACTGTTGTGTAAAATACTGATCCACCATATGTACAAAAATTTTGTCATAACCCATAACCTTTGAGGTTTCATAGGTATTGGTAAAATACCAAAGCAGGTAATTTTGCATTTCTGAGTTATCCAAAGTCTTTTCGATCATAACATCAATTTCATTGATGATGCTGTCGGGGTGTCGCGGAATTACGTCACGCATGTATCTTTCCAGCTTACGGTGAAAAACCGGTGTGCGTAAAAAACGATCATCGGCGAAGTCAACATATTCCCAATAATGATTTCTGTAGTATAGATAAGCCGATATACTGTCTTGGCGTCCATTATCCAGAAAAAAATCAGGCACTTCCGGTTCCCGCATGATGTTAAACAGTACGCTGCTGATCGAATGTGGATATGTTTCGATTATTTTTAACTTATAATCAATGCTTTCCTGGTTGATCCTGTCTGTTTCGGCTGTTAACAGTGCAATGCTGTCATGCCCCGGAGGCAATGATTTGAGCTTTGCCTGAATTTGTTTAATCCTGTCGTAGTTTTCCTTATTATAATCAAGGTATCTGTAAAAGCGATCATTTTCATCAGAACCCTTGAACTGCACCCCATCCGGCAGGCCATGAAGATCGGCTTCTATTTTAAAATGCTGATCATCGCCAATAAGAAATTCGAATAACTTCTGCTTATATATGCTTACCAGGAAGTAAACACCCTGCTTCAGTGGCCCGGGGCCTTCAAAGATGAATTCACCTTTATGGGTTTTTGAGGTATCAGCAATAGACAGCTTATCTCCGAAATAACAACCGAGATAGACAATGCTGTCCTGGTACCCTTCAAATTTTACAGAAATTTCATGGCCGGGCTCCTGTGCCAGAAGCGAAATATACAATAGAGAAGAAAGTAGAAATATACTAACCTTTTTCATGTTGCCTTATTAAGAAATAGATTTGGGATGTAAATTTAGGAATATTTCTTATTTTTGCACAATAAAAATGGGGTTTTAGCTCAGTTGGTTTAGAGCGCATGCTTGACAGGCATGAGGTCACTGGTTCGATTCCAGTAAATCCCACATTTTTAAATGAGGCAATTACTTAATCAAGTAGTTGTCTTTTTTTTGTGGCCAGTTTGCATAGGTGTCAATACATTTCTCACTCACATTAGATACATTTTGTGGTACTTCCCCGACAGGCATGAGGTCACTGCTTCGATTCCGGTAAATTCCACTAATAAAAAACCTGAGATCGCGGGCTTTTTATTGTTTTTACCTTCCTTTTTCAATAAAAAACTAAATTTTTTTAAAAAAAATATCAAGTATATGTAATTGATAATCAGTTGAATAAATTAATAACAATAGTTTTTTTTAATTTTTTTTTGTCTGGCAGGGTTACCTTTTTATCAGAATCCGTATTAATAAGTGTTTGAGAGGGTAAAGGCTCTCATAACATGTATATAAAAAAAGTCTTAATTCAGTAACTTAAAAAGCATTATCAGATGAAAACCTTAACAGAAGACCTCAACAACATTGCAATCCTGAATGAAATTGAAATGAGTAAGATCTTTGGAGGTGATAATAACCCTACTACAACCGAAGACGAAGACGCGTGGATGTAGGATTTTTCCTGTAAAACTTAAGATATATCCTTCTTCCGGACAATGATTTACATTGTCCGGAAAAATATTTGTATAAGAGACATAAAAATTGTTTAACTTTCGTTCCTAAATTAGCTGCATGGGACGGAAGTTTTTTTTATTCCACATATTTGCATTAATTCTCATCTTGCCATCTCCTTGCTTTTCTTCCGGGGATGATTCCTTAACAATAGAACAGATCAATACCCGGGGCAAGCAATTTGCCAGTGAAGGAAATTTTGATGCAGCTGAAAAGGCATTCGATTCCATTTTTCTTATCGATCCCTCCTCTGTAAAGGCCAGGAATAACCTGGGTATTATATATAAAAGGCTTGGGCGGTATAATGATGCTTTAAGGGTATATTCCGAAGCTGAAAGCATTGTAAAAAATGAATTTGGCCCGTCAAGTCCTGAATTGGCGCGCTTGTACATGAATATTGGTATTATATACAACCAGAAACAGGATTATGAGCTGGCCTTACAGTATCTGAATTTTGCTGAAAGCCTGTTTCGGGTTTCGAATATACAAACCGAAGAGGCAAGTATTGTTTATAATAATATCGGCAATTCGTACTTTGGAATGAGGGACTGGCGGAAAGCACTCCAGTCATATCAGAAAGGGATACAGGTTAAGAAGGCTCTTAACTTTGGAGGCCTGCATATTGCATATGCCAACTGTGCCAGCACCTACGAAAACCTGGGGAAATTAGACTCTGCCAGGATGTATTATGATTATTCCATTCAATCGAAGATAGAACGCTGGGGACCTGAAAACATTCGCTTGATCAGCACTTACAATAATTATGGTGTCCTGTTGCAAAAAATGAGGAAAAACGAGCTTGCTCTTCAATACCTGGAAGAGGCCCTTGAGCTTGCAACTGAATATTATCAGGAAAAGCATCCGGGAATAGCTGATTGCCATAGACGATTAGGTGCGTGGTACCTGGAAGCAGGGAATACCGAGCAGGCATTGGAGTATTACCAGAAAGGTGTCAATGCGGTGGTTTTTGATTATAATAACCCTGATATTTATGACAATCCCCTTTTGGATGCGGAGATCATCTCTGAGTCCGTATTCCTGGAGGTTCTTTTGGGAAAAGCAAATGCCCTTGCCATCCTTTATCAGCAAAACCAGGAAATTGATGCCCTGATCGCTTCACTGGCGACACTTGAACTTGCAAATATGCTTGCCGAAAAAATGCGTTCGTCATATTTAGGGCAGGAAAGTAAGCTTTTCATTACAGAGTATGCCAGAACCGGTTTCGACAGATCCATCCGTACAGCTTTTGATCTTTATAAGCTTACGGGTGAACTTGAATATGCCAATAAGGCATTTACTTACGCTGAAAAAAGCAAATCATCTGTATTGCTTGCATCCCTGCAGGAAGTGGAAAACAAAAAAAACCTGGGAATTCCTTCAGAATTGCAGGTCTTTGAACAGGACCTGAAACGGGAAACCGATACTTACAAGAAAAAACTTTATGAAGAAAAGCAGGGCCTTTCCCCTGATTCGTTAAAACTCGCCAAATTTCAGGAAAAACTATTGAATCTTAGTCAGCAGCTCGACAGCCTGGATGATGTAATACGCGAAAATTTCCCCGAATTTGCCACAAAATACAACAATGAGGTTATCGGGCTTAAGGGTGTAATGAACGGCCTTGACAGTGAACATGTGCTTGTTGAATATTCATTGAGCGATAGCAGCTTGTTTATTTTTGTGGTTAGTAATGAAGATTATTATATCACCAGCTTACTTATTGATTCTTCATTTCATAAAAATGTTGATGCTTTAAGCCGTTTTTTGAGGAATAACGATTTTAACAATAACACGATAGATGATTACCGTACATATCTGCATGCCGGATATTATCTTTACCAGACATTCCTGCTGCCCGTTGAGGAGCAGATACTTGGGAAGAAGCTGATCATTATACCCGACGGTGAACTGGGATATATTCCTTTTGAGGCCTTGCTTACGGAATTACCCTCGGAGGAAATGATGGATTACAGGACCTTGCCCTATCTTATCTATAAATACAGGACGAATTATTCATATTCTGCAACATTGCATTTCAGCGATAATAACAGGCAGGAAAAGCCTCCTAAACAATTGCTTGCGTTTGCTCCTACCTATGAGAATGTGGGTGAGATCAGCAGTGATAAATTCCCCACTTTCCGTGATTATTCAACCTCTCTTGTGCCACTCAGGTTTATTTCCAGTGAGATCGAGAACATCAGTGCAATTATTGACTGCGACAGCTATGAGGGTTATGAAGCAACCGAGCAGGCATTTAAGGAAAAGGCTCCGCTCTATGATATACTGCATCTGGCAATGCATACTCTTATCAATGATGAAAACCCGATGTATTCCCAGCTTGTTTTTACATTGAACAATGATACCATTGAGGAAAATGATGGTTTACTGAATGCCTACGAGATCTTCAATATGCACTTCAATGCAAGGATGGCTGTTTTAAGTGCCTGCAATACCGGCTCCGGCAAGCTTCAAAAAGGGGAGGGGATCATGAGCATGGCCAGGGGGTTTATTTTTGCGGGAGTACCTAGTGTTATTATGACATTATGGGCTGTGGAAGATCAGTCGGGATCCATCCTGATGACCGGGTTCTATCAAAACCTTGACGATGGGATGGATATAGATGAGGCACTGCAGGAAGCCAAACTCAGTTACCTCCGGGATGCTGATCAGCTGGGTGCGCATCCGTACCTGTGGTCAGGCTATGTTTGCATTGGTGATACCAGGGCATTGATCAGTCCGGCCTTTGGAAAGTTATACCAGTTGATCCTTGCTGTTCTGGGCCTGGGGATTATCATATTCCTGGTATATCGCTTTCGCAGAAAAAGGGCATAAAAAAAACCCCCGCTTCCGCAGGGGTTCTCTCAAAAGTCTGTCTTAATTCAATAAAATTAAAAAGTCTTGATCAGTTTTGTATGCTCTTCAGGATCTCGTGTGCTTTATCCTTGTAAAAGCTGTTACTGAGACTGATCTTGCGGAAAAGGTCTACTGCAATTTCATTTTCATTTAATTTCAGGTAACAAAGAGAGGCGTACCATTCAGCACGCTCAATGTAAAGGTTTTGATTGTTCTCCATAATAAAATTAAACGGATGCAGAGCTTCCCTGTATTGTCCTAATTCAATATTTGATATTCCTGAATAAAATTGCACCGGAATGTTTTCGCCGTCGGCATCCAATACCAGGGCAAATAGCTCGAGTGCAGAATTATATTCTTTGTTTTCGTACAACTGGAATGCCTCAATAAGGGCGGCATTCTGGCTGTCGGTACCCCTGATAAGCAAAGCTGCATCAGGCTGGTAATAGATTTTGAACAAACTGTCGTTAGACATGTTCCCATCCGGCCTCAGGAAGTACAAGGAGAGCGATGTCATAATCAGCAGTACAACGAATGATGCTGCTGCGATCCTTGATAATTTGTGCCGTAAAATGGTACGTAACAGTCCGGGTTGTTTCTTGTTTTGGGTGAGGTCGTATACCAGATCGAGTTTCTTCCTCAATTCTATTACCTCACTTTCCTGGATGGCTTCATCAATTTCTTCGTGAAGCTCGAACTCAGACATGAGTTCCGGGTCATTCTTGAGGTCTAAATCAAAGGCCTCAAGTTCTTCGCCGCTTAACTCCCCACTGAGTTTCTCATCGATAAGTTCAAACAGATCTTTTTCTAGTGTTTTCATTGTTTTATTTTATTGAATTCAGGGTCATTTTTTATCCTTTTCACCAGTATTTCTTTACATTGGAACTTTCTCTTCTTGGCGTACTTCTCGCTTCCGAAGCCCATGGTTTGTGAGATCTCCTGCAATGATTGTTTGGCAAAAAACAATCTGAGCACCTTCTGGCAATCCTCACTTAGCGTAAGGAAATGCTTTTGATAAAGTTTGAATCTCTCACTCTTGGGATCAAAAAATGATCCATCCAGAGGTTCTTCTGCGATCTCAAAATCGCCTTCTACCTGCAACTTTACACCGGAAGTTTTGCGTTTTTCAAGTTCTTTCAACCAT
The DNA here is from genome assembly GCA_030635045.1 of Bacteroidota bacterium. Lineage (GTDB taxonomy): Bacteria > Bacteroidota > Bacteroidia > Bacteroidales > B18-G4 > B18-G4. Next base: position 10,738 of record DAOVZP010000017.1, read on the forward strand.
AAGTTTTTGACAACTGCATAAACATATGTCTTGAAAGAACATGTGATCGCAAAGCTTTCATCGCCAACCTTCCTGTAAATAGCTACAATGGCTTCCTGGAAAACATCCCGGGCATCATCATCATTACCACTGTTGTTATTTACGAAGGCCTTTACTGAGGGAAAAAACTTCTTGTAGATGTACTCCAATGTATCGGAGTCATGCAACCGTATACCCTCCAGTAACGATTCTTCGATGTAATGCATCACAGTTCCAACTATTAATACTGATTTTTGAAAAAGGTAACCCTGTTTCAATAAAAATTTATAAACTTTTTTCTATTTAAAAGGCTTAATCAATGAAAATCAGTGTGATAAGTTAATAAATAATTTTTACTTCAATGTTCAATATACGACAAAATTAAAATTTTGTTCCCATTTACACCATAATGATTGAATTATTAATGCAAATATTCGGGGAATTTATACTAATTTTAAATAAAAACCGGCATATGGTGAAAAATATATTTCACGGCATCCTCTTCTTTATAATGCAGTGTGTGTTGATATTTACTTCCTGTTACGGACAGAATAGCGTGCCGGTGCGCTTTGTGTTCTACAATGTTGAGAATTTATTTGATGTTGTGGATGATCCCCTGACTCTGGATGAAGCTTTTACCCCCGAAGGCGAAAATGGCTGGAGCATCAAAAGGTACCATGAGAAATTAGATAACATTGCAAAAACCCTGACAGCCCTTGGTGAATGGGAATTGCCTGCGCTGCTTGCTTTGTGTGA
>DAOVZP010000201.1 GCA_030635045.1 Bacteroidota bacterium
CAACTTCCTGGATAATGATCAGTTTTTCTTCCCCTTTAATTTCAGCTGAAAAAGCTGTGCCTGCATTTTGCCGCAAGGCTTCATGACAATTTTCCACGCTGTGCTCTATGTCGTTTGGGAAGAAGTTGGACCCGCGGATGATGATGAGGTCTTTAATGCGTCCGCTGACATACAGCTGCCCTTCGTGGATAAACCCCAGGTCACCTGTCCGCAGCCAGGGGCCATCTTCTGTTCCTTCGATGTAAGCTTTGAAAGTTTTTTCCGTTTCTTCAGCATTATCCCAATAACCCTGCGCTATTGAAGGGCCTTTGGCCCAGATCTCACCAATCTCCTCTTTCGGGCATGTGATTTTTGTCTCAGGGTTAACGATTGACACGCTCATACCCAACCAGGGATACCCGCATGCAGTCAGTGTGCGGCTGTCTCTTCCGGACTCAGCAGCTATCACTTTATTTTCTTCCATAGCCCGGATATCCAGTTCAAGATAGATGGGCTCTGCCCTAAAATCACCCCCGGTGACGATCAAAACGGATTCAGCAAGGCCGTAGCAGGGATAAAACTGTTGTGACCTGAAGGAAGCCCTGCCAAACTTAGCAGTGAATTGATCAAGGGTCTTTTTCCTGATAGGTTCTGAACCGCAAAACATGGTAGAAATTGTGCTCAGGTCAAGATCATCTAATTCCTGATCATTGATCTTGTCGATACAATATTCGTAAGAGAAATTTGGCCCTCCGGCATTTGTGGCCTTGTATTTTGAAATATTTTTAAACCAGTTCAGTGGTTGTTGAAGGAATTTCAATGGCGGGATGATGATATTCATTCCCCCTACATAGGCAGGCTGGATCAAACATCCGATCAGTCCCATATCGTGGAAATTCGGCAGCCAGTTCATCCCGATCAGGTTTTCATCAAAACCAAAGGATCGTTTGATGCATTCTGAATTATGAATAATATTGGCATGGCTCACCATCACCCCCCTGGGCCGGCCTGTCGAGCCTGAAGTGTACTGCAATAGTGCGATATCATCTTTTCCGATCTTCGGATCTACCCAGACTTCTGCATGGTCAAAGTTCAATTCTTCGTAAACCAGGACTTTTTTCCCTGTTAAGAGTTTCTGTTCACTGTCGAAATGACTGATGTCACCCTGGATACGGTCAGTGGTGAGAATTATAGCCGGGTCTGCATCATTAAGAATGGAGAGAAAGCGTTGATTGGCTTTTTTACGGTGTGGCGGGTAGGCAGGGACAGCGATCAATCCTGACAGGAAGCAGGCAAACAGCGAAACCACGAATTCCAAGCCGGTGGGAAACAACAGCAATACACGGTCTCCCTTACTTCCGTGTTTCTGAAACTCCCCGGCAATGATCCTTGCTTTATTAAAAGCTTCATCATGCGTGATCCTTGCCGTCTCATTTATTCCATCCTCAAGAAGAAAATACAGGTTTTTCCCTGCAAAACGTTCGGCATTTTCTTTCAGAAGGGCGGCCATATCCCTGGCAGGATATACATTAGGGTCATTTTCTGAAGTGAGATATTGTTCGGACATTGTATTATAGCACTCTTAAAATATGAAGCCTCAAAATTACAGATTTTTTAGCTCAAGCTTGCTACCAAGTTGGGGGAAGGTTTCATCCAATTGCAAGACTTTCTTTTTACCTTCAAAAACAAAATTACGCAATTGAAGGTTTGAAGAAAATGCCCAGGCTGCTGTTGTGGGATTATTGGTAAGCTTCAGAGTTCTGAGGAATTTTCTTTTCAGGTTTTTTATTTCATAGAGGCGTTCCCAGTTCTCATAAACTGAGGATGAGAATTCTCCGGGTGTCATTTTATTAGGTTGAAATACAACTTCTGCATAGTTGTATCGTTCCCAATCCTCCGGGAAGTTAGTGTGCAATAATCTGCCCTCCTGCTCAAAACGCTTAAACAGTGCTGTGCCGGGTAAAGGTGTAAGGACAGATGCCTGAATAATATCGATATCTGCATCTAAAATATAACTTGCTCTATTATAAATCGTTTCAGGCGTATCATTGTCGAGACCGAAGATGAAGGCGCCCAAAACAGAGATCTCATATTTATGGATCTTTCGATACACCTCTTCATATTTATCGACCCCGATTTTCAGATTCACTTTTTTCTTGGCCTGTTTAAGCTGGTCGATGATTTCCGATTCAATTCCCAGGAAAATAAGTTTGCATCCACTCTTTGCTGCATATTCGAGCAACTCTTCATCCTCTGCTATATTCATTGAGGCAGACCCCCCCCATTGTTTCTGTACACCGCTAGCTGCCACACCTTTAAAAAATTCAAGTGCATGGTTGCGGGCTGCCTTGCTGTATCCGACAAAATTGTCGTCAACAATATAAATACGTTCCTTATCAATGTTAATAAAATCTTCAACTGATTTCTCGACAGAGCGCAATCGATATTTACTTCCATTGAACGTATGTACCGAACAAAATTCACAGCTCATCGGGCAACCGCGAGTAGTTTGAACACTTCCGAAACTATAATCCGGATGATAAAGATCAATTCGTGGAGAGGGTGAATTTACAATGGAAGGCAGTTTTGCCTTATAGAATTTTTGGAGTCTGTTTTTTTCGAAATCATCGATCAGCTTTGGCCATATCTCCTCAGCCTCTCCAACAACAACAGTATCCGTGAATTGGGCCGCTTCTTCCGGCAACATTGATGCATGAATGCCCCCTATCACCGTAGGGATCTTATTTTTTCTGTATTCAGTGGACAGTTCATAGCAACGATTAACAGTAGCGGTAAGGGAGGTAAAACCAACCAGATCTACATCTTTATATTCGAATTCTGTAAAGTTCTCATCCAGTATTTCTACTTCCCAGTGAGGTGGGGTTAAAGCCGCAATGATTCCCAATCCCATCGGAGGATAGATCGAATCCTGATCCAGCTTCAGGCCTTGCCTGCGCTTGTTCACCGGATTAATAAGGAGTAGTTTATATGTCTTTTTCTTGCTGGTCATTTATCTGAATGGACTTGTCTTCAGCATCTCCTGGTTTGCCTGATCAAGGCCAAAGATATCCTCAATGTTCTTTTTAGAACGGATCCCTTCATACACCATATTGTAATACTGAAGATTGGATCCGTACGACCAGATGGCGGCCAAAGGACTTTTCGTTTGCTTCAGGGTTCGCAGGAATTTCTTTTTAAGGGTTTTGTCATTATAAAGAGCATCCCAATTCTTTCTTACTTCCGGCATGAATTCATCCCTGGACATGTTCCTGTGCTTAAATACCACATCTACAAAATCATAACGCTGCCAGTCATCGGGGTAATTATCATATTCGATCTTTCCGTCTGCTTTCATCCGCTTGAACAATCCGGTTCCCGGCAGAGGTGTCAGTATCGTGGCCTGAACGGCATCTATCGCAGCATTGTTGATATATTCAGTCCTCCTGGCCATGGTTTCCGGGGTGTCACTCTCAAGCCCATAGATGAAAGCTCCCAAAACGGAAATCCCGTATTTATGAATTTTCGCAAAAACTTCATCATAATGGTCGATGCCGATCTTGATATTCATTTTTTTATTGGTCTCCTCCAGCTGGTCGACACGCTCAGATTCGATCCCGAGCAATACCATCACACATCCGGCCTTCGCTGCTAGTTCAAGCACCTCCTCATTATCGGCAAAATTCATGGATGCTGAGCAGAACCATTGCTTTTTGATGCCTCGTTCCAGCATGCCTTTGAACAGGCTGATGGCCCTTTGTTCACATCGCTTTCCGTATCCGATCAGGTTGTCGTCGACAAAATAGATCTTTTCATGCTCAATGGTTTCCAGTTCATCAAGCACTTCTTCCACAGGCCGTTCACGATATTTGTTTCCATTAAATTGATGAACCGAGCAAAAATCGCACTTCATCGGGCAACCCCGGGTAGTTTGTATGCTTGCAAATCGATATTTTTCATTAAAAAGGTGGCGGGCAGGGTAAACGGCATTTTCAAATGGCAGAAGTTTGCCTCTATACAGGCTTTTTAACTCGCCAAGTTCAAAATCGGCAATCAGTTTTTTCCAAATACTCTCAACTTCTCCCGTAACCACTACATCGACAAATCTTTGGGCTTCTTCAGGCACCATGGAGGCATGGATTCCGCCAAGTACCGTCGGGATCCCCTTCTCGTGGTATATGGCTGCCAGTTCATAGGCCCGGCTTACACTTGAGGTAAGTGCAGTAAAGCCTACCAGGTCTGCCTCACGGTACTCAAACCTGTCGAAGTTCTCATCCAGAAGTTCTACCTCCCAGTTGTCAGGTGTTAATGTTGCAACAATACCCAGGCCGATCGGTGGATAGATCACATGGCTATGCAGTATCAGCCCCTGCCTGTTTGTGCTGAGGGGGTTTATAAGTAAGAGTTTGCGCTTGTTGCTTTTTGATGACATGGGGCACAAAGTTAGCGATTCTTTTGAGTATCAGATATCGAATATCAAATATCGGATATCTTCAATAACTCAACACTCAACACCCAAAACTCAAAACTTTTTATGTAATTTTGCAAAAAACA
>DAOVZP010000120.1 GCA_030635045.1 Bacteroidota bacterium
ATGACAAGAAGGGCGACAAAGGGGACGTCAGCCATTTTAAAGCACTTACAACAGCACTTTCAGCAACGGTAGGCACCGGCAACATCGTTGGTGTTTCACTGGCCATATACTGGGGTGGGCCCGGAGCCATATTCTGGATGTGGGTTACCGGCTTCCTGGGAATGATACTGAAATATGCCGAGTGTACCCTCTCCCACAAATACAGACGGTTTAATTCTGACGGAAGTGTGTCGGGTGGCCCGATGTATTACATGGAATATGGATTGAAAGGCATGTTGGGCAAAGGTGCAAAAGTGCTGGCAATAATTTTTGCTGTTGCTACCGTTCTGTGTTCGCTGGGTACGGGCAACATGGCCCAGGCTAACTCCATGACCGGAGCACTGTTCACCAGCTATAGCATTGATGCCTGGCTTTCAGGCATTGTCATCACCTTTCTGGTGTTGCTGGTCATTGTTGGAGGGATCAAACGAATTGCAGAAGTAACTTCTTTACTGGTGCCTTTCATGGCCATACTCTATTTTATTGCAGCCGCTACTGTACTGACTGTAATGTATGCTGATATTCCGGCAGCTTTCAGGCTTATATTTTACGATGCTTTTCATGGTGAATATGCGAAGGAGGCCGGTATCCTGGGAGGCCTTTTCCTGGCCATGACCTGGGGCATAAAGCGAGGGCTGTTCTCCAATGAGGCCGGACAGGGCTCTGCACCAATTGCACATGCAGCAGCCAAAACTGAACACCCGGCCCGGGAAGGCCTTGTTGCCTCCCTCGAGCCACTAATTGACACCCTCATCATCTGCACCCTTACAGCACTGGTCATTATCGTTACCGGTGCATGGAATTCAGATGTACAGGGCGTTGGGATGACAATTTTAGGAATGAAAACAGGCCTTGGGCAGATAGGCATGCATCACTGGGCAGAACATATTGTCACCGGCGGACTGATACTCTTTGCTTTTTCAACCGTTATCAGCTGGTCCTATTACGGGACCCGCTCTATAAACTATCTCCTGGGAGAAAAATATATCAAGCCATATCGCTATGTTTATGCCCTCTTTGTGTTTTTCGGATCCATCTTTGGGCTTGAGCTGGTCTGGCATTTCGTCGATATGGTTATCACATTCATGACCATCCCGAACCTGATCGCCCTGCTGCTTTTATCAGGAGTATTGATGAAGGAAACGAAGAAGTATTTTGATGAAATGAAAAAGCTTAAGAATTCCTAATGATTAATGATTATTGATTAATGAAGATTAGTAATGTTGACATAAGAGCGAAGAGGTCCCGGATCGGCAAGGCACGCTATTTCAGTATATTTCTGATGATTCTGATCATCTTTTCTTTTTCTCTCAGCGCTTATGGTACTCAAAAACAGGATACCAGCTACCAGCAACCAGCAGCCAGCAGCCAGCTACCAGCAACCAGCCCCCAGCTACCAGCAACCAGCAGCCAGCAACTAGCTACCAGCAACCAGCAACCAGCTACCTGCAACCAACAGCCAGCAGCCAGCAGCCGGCAACCAGCTACCAGGAAGACCTCACCCTAAGCCAGCGTATCAACAACACATTTACCCCTCTGGTAGATGCTCTTACTGAAGTTCTTTTCTTTGATCCGTTTGCATGGTCAGGGGTTTATGACGACAAAGTTTACGACGCACAGGGTGAAATTGTACTGGCTGAAGATGGTGAGCCGGTTACCGCTCCCTTGAAACTAATCGTTTTATGGCTTATTGCCGGAGGCCTGTTCTTCACCGTTTTTATGAGGTTCATAAATTTCAGGGGGATCAGGCATGCCATCGGGCTGATACAGGGGAAATACGACAGCCCGGACGACCGTGGAGAGGTAACACACTTCCAGGCATTAACCACAGCATTATCGGCAACGGTAGGCCTGGGAAATATTGCCGGTGTGGCCATTGCCATCACCATTGGCGGCCCGGGAGCCACATTCTGGATGATCCTGGCCGGATTTATCGGGATGTCATCAAAATTCGTCGAATGCACACTTGGAGTTAAATACAGGAAGTTCAATGCATTGGGCGAGGTTTCAGGGGGTGCCATGTATTACCTGAAATACGGGCTTAAGAAGAAAGGACTTGGTTTCCTGGGTATTGTGCTTGCATTTCTGTTTGCTGTCATGATCATTGGCGGGGCTATCGGGGGAGGAAATATGTTCCAGGCAAACCAGGCTTTCAAGCAATTCGAAATTTTCTTCCCTTTCATGGAAAACAATGGCGCATGGTACGGTGTGGGGATGGCAATCCTGGTAGGTGTGGTTATTATCGGAGGTATTAAAAGCATTGCAAATGTTACTTCCAAAATAGTCCCTTTTATGGCCTTGCTATATATTGCCACAGCCATGGTGATCATCGGCATGAACATATCCTATACAGGGATGGCATTTCAACTGATCTTCGACGGGGCTTTCTCTCCGGAAGCATTAAAAGGCGGTTTTGTCGGCGTTTTGATATATGGTTTCCAGAGGGGTGCCTTTTCAAATGAAGCGGGTATCGGGAGTGCATCGATTGCGCACTCTGCTGCCAAAACAAATGAACCGGTCAGTGAAGGTATAGTAGCTTTGCTTGAGCCATTTGTGGATACAGTCATCATCTGCACAATGACCGCCCTGGTAATTATTTTCAGCGGATACTGGAATGACGACAGCGGGCTTGTAGGAGTTCAATTGACCTCTGCTGCATTCAGTTCGGTATTTCCATGGTTCCCCTACCTCTTGCTTGTGGCTGTCACTCTCTTTGCATTCTCAACACTGATCTCATGGTCATATTACGGACTGAAAGGATTTGATTATCTCGTTGGCGGGTTTGGGAAAAAGATCTTCGGAACAAGAAAGGTTACCAACTTAACATTCCAGCTTTTCTTTCTTGGATGTATTATTATCGGATCAGCATCTGACATCACTGCAGTACTTGATTTCTCCGACATGATGATACTGTGCATGGCCTTTCCAAATATCATCGGCCTGATGATCCTTGCCCCGGAGGTTAGAAGGGACCTGATCTCCTATATGAAGCGGCTGAAGTCGGGAGAGATAAAGAAATATCGCTAGCGGGTAGTAAGTAGCACGCAGCAGGCAAGAGGCGGTCTACCAAACACTTAACCCTTAACACTAATTCAACACCCAACCCTCAACAACCTGTCCTGAGCGAAGTCGAAGGGGCCAACACTCAACACTTTTCTCAAAAAAAGTGTGACATTTCGGCATTTCCGGTATTAATAGATATACAAGGAACCGTAATGCCACCACTAAGAAGGTCGATAAAAGAAAACATCAAGGGCTACTTCACTTTCAATTATGCTGAAAGGCGGGGTATCATGGTCCTGATCATGCTTATCATGGCGGTTGAAAGCGTAAATGCTTTGTTACCTGAATTTATCAAGAAAGAAAGCATTGACATGACGGCTTTCGAAGAAGAGATCGTAAAATTTGAAGCCATACTCAACCAACCTGATACAGTTAAGAAATATCCATCATACGAAAAAGCCCCGATAAGCAAACAATACCCAAAGCAATATACTAATAAGAAAAAAGTCTATGCCGAGCGTCCCCCCCTGATGATAGAGATAAACACTGCTGACTCTGCACAACTCGTTAAACTATATGGGATAGGGCCATCTTTTGCCGGCCGGATCCTGAAATACCGGGGCATGCTCGGCGGCTTTTTTTCCATTGAGCAATTGCTTGAGGTTTATGGCATGGACAGCGTCCGCTACGCGGGAATTCAGAAGAATGTCAAAGCAGATACTTCATTTATCATGACAATAGATGTGAACACAGCCGAATTCAAAACCTTGCTGCATCACCCCTACCTGGACTATGAAACGGTCAAACTGATCTGCAACTACAGGGAGTACTCCGGCCCCATCACCTGCAGCGACACCCTCAGGAAGGTGATTGGGTATGATCCCATGTATGAAAAAGTAAAGCCCTACATCGAATATCGAAAATCAAATATCGAATAACGAAAATCGAATATCGAAAATCCACCCAAAACCCAAAACTCAACACTCAAAACTATTTTGTTTCTTTGCACCAAAGCCAGACTCACATGCTAAGCAACAATAAAAAACTCTTCGGCTTCCCCGGCACCTTCTGGACTGCCAACGTCATGGAACTATTTGAGCGTTGGGCATGGTACGGGATGTTCATCATACTGGCATTATACGTTACAGGCTCCACCGATGACGGAGGGCTGGGGTTTACCCAGAGCCAGAAAGGCCTCCTGATGGGTACGGTGGTGGGTATCCTTTACGTACTGCCAACCATCACCGGCGCCATTGCCGACAAGTTCGGGTATAAGCGGATCCTGATCCTTTCATACCTGATCCTGGGCAGCGGTTACCTGCTGATGAGCTATATGACCACCTACACATCCATGTTCCTGGCCTTTCTATACCTTGCTGTAGGTGCAGGGCTGTTCAAACCCGTGATCTCTGCCACCATTGCGAAGACAACAACAGATAAAACTGCTTCCATAGGCTTCGGCATTTTTTATATGATCGTAAACATTGGTGCATTCGTCGGGCCTGTTGTTGCGTCCAAGCTCAGGGAGCTCGACTGGAAATATGCATTCTGGATGTCAGCGGCAGCAATTCTGGTAAATATCCTCCTGGTTCTCATTTTTTACAAAGAACCTGAACGGGATAAGGTAAAAGAACCCCTGTCAAAAACGATAAAAGATATTTTTACCAACCTGGGCGAAGCATTAACTGACTTCAAACTGGTCGTTTTCCTGCTCATTATTGTAGGATTCTGGACCATGTATAACCAGCTGTTCTTTACCCTTCCTGTTTTCATCGAACAATGGGTAAATACTTCCGGCATTTACACCTGGGTGTCAGGATTCTGGCCCTGGATGGCCGACTTTATCGGCACCGATCACGGCACCGTGAACCCGGAGATGATCGTCAACGTGGATGCACTGTATATTGTATTTTTCCAGGTGTTGGTGTCTTCCCTGATCATGAAATATAAACCGGTAAATACGATCATAGCAGGCTTTTTTATCAGCTCCATCGGGATAGCCCTCTGGTTCGTCACCCAGAACGGTTTCTACCTCTTCTTATCCATCCTGATATTTGCAACAGGAGAGATGGCCAGTTCCCCGCGAATACTTGAATACATTGGCAAGATCGCACCCAAAGACAAGGTAGCCATGTATATGGGAACCTATTACCTTCCTCTTGCCGGAGGGAATTTCCTTGCCGGAATACTGTCGGGGGATGTGTACACGAAGATGAGTGATAAGTACCACCTATTGTCCCTTGAAGTCCAAAAACGGGGGCTTGACATCCCGGAAATATCCGAAACCTTTTCAAAAAATGAGTATTTCAACACTGCCTGTGAGCAAATGAACCTGAGTTCTGTGGAACTCACCAACTTTCTTTGGATAAACTACCAGCCCTCAGATATTTGGATGCTGTTTTCCGCGATAGGCATGTCGACAGTGATACTGCTATTTATTTATGATAGGTTGTTATTGAAAACCAAGTAATGGTCATTCCACATTCCCGGAAATTCTAAATTCGAATGACCCAAATTCGAAACAATATTTAATAATACAAATTCAAAACTCTAAACAGTTTGGGATTTTAGTCATTTGAATTTGGGATTTGTTTCGGATTTAAGTATTTCGTGCTTCTAATTTCCTCTCAAGGTTTTGAATCCGGATGCTGAGGGATCTTCCAATATGCCGGGCCTTCATCTTCGTCCTGTTCCTGTTCCTGTTCATCTTCAAAATCCCAGGAGTACCTTCTCTTCTGCGGACCTCTTTTTCTGAAATAAATTGCAAAGATCACACCTGCCAGCATGCCCATAAGATGTCCCTCCCACGAAA